>NZ_DDFB01000078.1:0-9157 GCF_002336885.1 Novosphingobium sp. UBA1939
GCGACGAGCCGAAGAACTCGCGCACCGCAGCCACAGCGGGCTTGGCGTTGATCAGATCGTTCGGCATCACGGTCGAGACGTCGACCGACGACATGCGCTCCTTCACCGCGCGTTCCATGCGCAGCAGGCCGACGCGGTACTGGTTCTCCAGCAGCTCGCCCACCGAACGCACGCGGCGGTTGCCGAGGTTGTCGATGTCGTCGACTTCGCCCTTGCCGTCCTTCAGGTTCACCAGTTCCTTGACCACGGCGAGGATATCGTCGGTGCGCAGGGTGGTGACCGTGTCGGGGCAGTCGAGGCCAAGGCGCATGTTGAGCTTGACGCGGCCCACGGCCGAAAGGTCATAGCGGTCGGCGTCGAAGAACAGGCCATCGAACAGCGCTTCGGCGGTTTCGCGCGTCGGCGGTTCGCCGGGGCGCATCACGCGGTAGATGTCGGCCAGCGCCTGGTCGCGGTCCTCGGCCTTGTCGGCCTTCATCGTGTTGCGGATCCACGGACCGGTGTTGACGTGGTCGATGTCGAGCAGCTCGAGCCGGTCGACGCCCGCCTTGTCCAGCACTTCGAGGTTCTCGGGGCTGACTTCGTCGCCCGCCTCGATCCAGATGCGGCCGGTCGATTCGTCGATCAGGTCCTTGGCCGAATAGCGGCCGAAGATTTCCTCGGTCGGGATCAGCAGTTCCTCAAGCCCGTCCTTGGCCGCCTTGTTGGCCGCGCGCGGGCTGATCTTCTGGCCGGCGGGGAAGATCACCTCGCCCGACTTGGCGTCGACGATGTCGAACGCCGGCTTCGCGCCGCGCCACTGTTCCAGCACGAACGGCACGCGCCAGCCGCCTTCGCCGCGCGCCCAGGTGACCTTGTCGTAGAAATAGTCGAGGATCTGCTCGCCGTTGAGGCCCAGCGCATAGAGCAGCGCCGTGACCGGCAGCTTGCGCTTGCGGTCGATACGGACGTTGACGATGTCCTTGGCGTCGAATTCGAAATCGAGCCACGAACCGCGGTAGGGGATCACGCGGGCGGCGAAGAGGTACTTGCCCGACGAGTGCGTCTTGCCGCGGTCATGGTCGAACAGGACGCCCGGCGAACGGTGCATCTGCGACACGATGACGCGCTCGGTCCCGTTGATGAAGAAGGTGCCGTTGTCGGTCATGAGCGGGATATCGCCCATGTAGACGTCCTGCTCCTTGATATCGATGAGCGACTTGGTCTCGGTCTCGGCGTCGACCTCGAAGGTCGCCAGCTTGAGCGTCACCTTCATCGGCGCGGCATAAGTGATGCCGCGCTGGCGGCATTCGTTGACGTCGTACTTCGGCGCCTCGAGCACGTAGCCGTCGCGCTCCTTGATATCGAGGCTGGCGGTGCCGGCGAAGTCCTGGATCGGGAACACCGACCGCAGCGTCTTTTCCAGGCCCGAGACATAGCCCGTGGCCGGATCGGAGCGCAGGAACTGCTCGTAGGATTCGCGCTGAACCTCGATCAGGTTCGGCATCTGCACGACTTCGTGGATGTCGCCGAAGATCTTGCGGATGCGCTTCTTCACGCCGGGGCGTGCGGGAGCCTTGGTCGCCATGGAGGAGTTCTGCCTCTTCGCTCTATCAAAGGCCGGGCGAACCCGGCGAAACGGTGCCAAACGCGGCGTTGGCGCATCAAACGCGAAAAGGCCGCACGGCACGGCGCCCGATTCGGGAACCCGGCCAGCAGCCTTCGCGTCAGATAAACCCGCGCGCTTCCTTCCTTGTGCCGTCCCCCGCGTATGGGAAAGCCTTGCTCGAAGCGCCGGTTATGAAAGGCCATATAGGGAGGCGATCACGCGCTGTCAAAGGGGTGGCCGCAGCTCGATGCGATCTCCATATCGATTTTCGATATTATTGATTGACGATAAGAAAAGATGCTCTTATTGAATATCGATATCGACCACCTGGAGAAGTCCCCATGCCCAGCCCTCGCCTTGCAGGATCGCGCACCGCCATCGTGCCGCTCGTCTGCGCGCTGCTGCTGCTCCTTCCGGCGCTTGCCGCCGCCACCGCATCGGGACCGCGCCAGGCGCTTGCCCCCACCTTGCCGCTGCCGACGCTCGCCTGACCCTATCAACGAGGAAACCGCCACCATGTCTCTTCGCCCCCGCGACCCCCTGCTGACGGCGGGGCGCCTGATCGTCACCGCCGGCCTCGGCCTCGCCGCCCTGATCGGCGTGACCAGCCTGCTCGGCGCCCCGGCCATCGTCCTGTTCCGGGCCGACGTGCTCGCCGGCATCGCCTCGGAAACCGGCCACGCCGCCAGCACGCAGACCATTCCCGGCCTTGCCGTGATCCTGCTGCTGATCGCCGGAATGGCCGGCGCGGCCTTCCTTTTCCTGCTCGACCTGCGGCGCATCATCGACAGCGTGGGCGCCGGCGATCCCTTCATCCCCGCCAACGCCCGGCGCTTGACCCGCATGGGCTGGCTGACGCTGGCGGTGGAAGGCATGTCGTGGCCCGTCGGCGCGATGGGCGTGTGGCTGGCCGGCATGATCGGCAACGCCACGGCGGATTTCGACATCTCGCCGGGATCGTTCCTGCTGGCGATCGTGCTGTTCATTCTCGCCCGCGTCTTTCGCGAAGGGGCGCGGATGCGCGACGATCTGGAAGGAACCGTGTGATGCCGGTCGTGGTCAAGCTCGACGAACTGCTCCAGGCCAGGGGTATGACGCTCACCCAACTGGCCGAGCGGGTCGACATGACGCTCGCCAACCTCTCCATCCTCAAAACCGGCAAGGCCAAGGCCATCCGCTTCTCGACGCTGGAAGCCATCTGCCAGGAACTGGGGTGCCAGCCGGGCGACCTGCTGGGCTACCGGGGCGAGGCGGAGTGACCGCACCGCGCCGCCTCCGGCCCTTGCCACGGGGACTCCAGCCTTGACTCGGCGCCCCGTCCTGCTATTGGCCCGCCCCTGATCGAAGGGCGCAAGCCCCGACATCATCCGTCCGAGACAGCTGGTGCGGGCTTCCCGCTTAATCTCCAGCCTAGGCGGGGAAAAGAGTTTCCGGGGCCGCGTGCCCCTTGGCCCGACGTTCCGCCCCGCGGATCGTGGCGCCATCCGCGCTTTCGAGCGCACCTCCTTCCCTTGTCAACGGACTCGCCGGTGCTCCTCCGTGGGGCATCGACCCCTGCATCCGCAGGGGCAAGCAAACGTAGCCGGCCGTTCCGGGCCTGTCCCGGGCGGCCATTGTGAAGGAGTAAGGCATGGATCGTTCGCAGAAAGCCGAATCGGTCGCGTTCCTGAACTCGGTCTTCTCCGAGGCCGGCGCGGTGGTCATCACCCGCAACCTCGGCATGACGGTGGCCCAGTCCACCGCCCTGCGCACGAAGATCCGGGAAGCGGGCGCGACTTACAAGGTTGCGAAGAACCGTCTTGCCAAGCTTGCCGTCGCGGGCACCGATTACGAAGGCATTGGTGATTTCTTCACCGGTCCGACGGCGATCGCTGCCTCGGCCGATCCGGTTGCCGCCGCCAAGGCGGTGATCGAATTCGCCAAGACCACCGACAAGATCGAAATTGTCGGCGGCGCGATGGGTGGCCAGATTCTCGACGCGGAAGGGGTCAAGGCGCTCGCCTCGATGCCGTCGCTCGACGAACTGCGCGCCAAGCTTATCGGCCTCATCCAGGCTCCGGCCACGAAGATCGCCCAGCTCACCACCGCTCCGGCGGCGAAGCTGGCCCGTGTCTTCGGCGCCTACGCCAAAGAAGCCGCGTAAGACGTATCGAAACGATTTTCGTCCGGCGCGCCGCGCCGGGCGCCACGAAATCAGGAGTGAAATATCATGGCCGATATCGCCAAGCTTGTTGAAGAACTGTCGAAGCTGACCGTCCTCGAGGCCGCTGACCTCGCCAAGGCCCTGGAAGAAGCATGGGGCGTTTCCGCCGCTGCCGCCGTTGCCGTTGCCGCCGCTCCGGCTGCCGGTGGCGAAGCTGCCGCCGCTGAAGAAAAGACCGAATTCGACGTCATCCTGACGGGCGACGGTGGCAAGAAGATCCAGGTCATCAAGGAAGTCCGCGCGATCACCAACCTGGGCCTGACCGAAGCCAAGGCGCTGGTCGAAGGCGCGCCGAAGGCCGTCAAGGAAGGCGTTTCGAAGGCGGAAGCCGAAGAAATCAAGAAGAAGATCGAGGAAGCCGGCGGCACCGTCGAGCTCAAGTAATCTTCTTCCGGTCTTCCGGACAGAAACAGCAAAGGGCGGTCCTTCGGGGCCGCCCTTTTCGTTTGTCGATCGTATTGATTGCAAACAATCGTGCTTCGCCCACCCCCATCCCCTCCCGCACGCGGGAGGGGCGCGAGACTTGCGTCGCCGCAGGCGGCGTTAGTCGCAGTGGGGTGGGCTGACCGCAAGTCACCCTCCGCCGAACAGGATCCTACCCGTCCAGCTCGGCCTTTTCGGGGTGCGCGGCCTTGATCCGGCTCACCAGCACCTTGTCGATCTTGCGGCCGTCCATGTCGACGATCTCGAAGCGCCAGCCCTGCTCGGCGAAATGCTCGCCCTCCGTCGGCAGGTGCTTGAGCACCGACAGCACATAGCCCGCGGCGGTGGCGTAATCGCGGTCTTCGGGCAGGTCGATCGCCAGCCGGTCGCCCAGCGCGTCGGCGGGCAACGCCCCGGCGATCAGCAGCGAACCGTCGTCGCGCTCCACGATCATCGGCGCATCGCCCTCGTCGCCGTGGCCCACGAAATTGCCGGCGATCGCCGCCAGCAGGTCCGCCGGGGTGACGATGCCTTCCAGATGGCCGTATTCGTCATGCACCAGCGCCAGCGCGACTTCGGCCTGCTGGATCACGCGCAACGCATCCATGGTGTCGAGCTGGTCGGGCACGATCGCCGGCTTCTTCATCAGCCGCGTCAGCATGATCTTGCGCCCGCGCAGCAGCACCGACAGCACGTCGCGCACCTTGGCCACGCCCACGATCCGGTCGACCGAACCGTCCGCCACCAGCAGCAGCGAATGCGGGCTGTCCTCGATCGCGGCGCGGATTTCCGCCTCGCTCGCCTTGCGCTCGATCCAGTGCAGTTCGGTGCGCGGCGTCATCACCTCGCGCACCGGGCGTTCGGCCAGCCGCATCACGCTGGTCATCAGCGCGCGCTCGTCCTCCTCGATCACGCCGGAGCGGGTGGCCTCGGCGAAGATCATCTGGAGTTCCTCCGCCGTGACTTCCTGCTCGGCCCCCTTGTTCAACCGCAGCAGGCGCAGCAGCAGGCCGGACGAGCGGTCCAGCGCCCACACGAACGGCGCGTTGATGCGGGCGATCAGCACCATCGGGCGCGCGGCGACGATGGCGATCGGTTCCGCCGCGCGCAGCGCCAGCTGCTTGGGCACCAGTTCCCCGACGACGAGGCTGAGGTAGGTGGTGATCGCGATGACCAGGATGAAGCCCGCCTCGCCGGCATAGCGCGCGGGCACGCCCGCCGCCGCCAGTCGCTCGCCCACCGGGCCGCCCAGGCTCGCGCCCGAATAGGCGCCGGCCACGATGCCGACGAGGGTGATGCCGATCTGCACGGTCGAAAGGAACTTGCCGGGATCGGCCGCCAGCTCCAGCGCGGTGCGCGCGCCCCGGCTGCCGGCCTCGGCCGCAACCTTCAGACGCGCCGGACGCGCGGAAACGATCGCCAGTTCCGACATGGAAAACAGGCCATTGAGCACGACGAGGCCCACGATGACGAAGACGTCAGGCCAGGGAAAAGGTGTCACGCCCTGTCCGCTAGCAGATTCATCGCCATTCGCGAAGTCCCACCGTTCGGGAACAGTTCAGACTGGCGGTGCGTAATCAGGTCGATGTAGGTTAATCACGCCGGTTCACCGCCGCGGGAGAGAGCGGCCGGGGCGAAGCGTCGCAAGAAGGGGAATACAACATGAAGATTCGTCGGGTCCTCGTTTCGAGCCTGTGCGCGGTGTCGCTCGTCAGCCTCTCGGCCTGCGTCACCGATCCCAACACGGGCGAGAAGAAGGTATCGCGCACCGCCATCGGCGGCGTCGGCGGCGCGCTGGGCGGCATGCTGCTGGGCGGCCTGATCGGCGGCAAGACCGGCCGCATCCTGGGCGCGGGCATCGGCGGCATCGCCGGCGCCGCGGTGGGCTATTCGATGGACAAGCAGATCAAGCAGCTGCGCGAATCCACCGCCGGCAGCGGCGTGGACGTGACGCCGACCGACAACGGCTCGGCCATTCTCGTCAACCTGCCCAACGGCGTGACGTTCGATACCGACAGTTCGGCGATCAAGCCCACGTTCCGCGATACGCTGGACAAGGTGGCGCAATCGCTCAACCAGTATCCGGACAGCCTGATCGACGTGTACGGCCACACGGATTCGACCGGGTCGGACGCCTACAACCAGGCCCTTTCGGAACGCCGCGCCCGCGCGGTAGCCGATTACCTGACCTCGCGCGGGGTGTCCTATTCGCGCATTCGCAGCCAGGGCTTTGGCGAGACGCAGCCGGTCGCCTCGAACGATACCGAGGCCGGCCGTTCGGCCAACCGCCGCGTCGAGATCAAGATCGTGCCGATCTCGCAGGATGACGTGGCGCGCGCCCGCTCGGGCCAATAACGCGGCTCTCATGGCATGATACCGAACCAGCCGGGTTGACGTTCCGCGCACCCGGCTGGCATCGGCGTGGCAAAGGAGATTCTGCCATGCTGATCCAACGCCGCCCCATCGCCGGACGCCCGACCAACCCCGTGGGGCTCGGCTGCATGTCGCTGAGCTGGGCCTATGGCGGCCGCCCGAGCGACGAGGACGGGCTGCGCCTGCTCGATCGCGCGATAGAAGTAGGCTACGATCATTTCGACACCGCCCGCCTCTATGGCATGGGCCACAACGAAACGCAGGTCGGCAAGGCGCTGAAGGGCAAGCGCGACAAGGTGTTCCTCGCCTCCAAGATGGGCATCTTCGCCAGCGGGGAGAAGCGCGGGATCGATTGCCATCCCGATACGATCCGCAGCGAACTCGAAATCTCGCTGCGCCTGCTCCAGACCGACCACATCGATCTCTACTATATGCACCGGCGCGATTTCAGCGTGCCGATCGAGGACTCGGTCGGCGCGATGGCGGACCTTGTGCGCGAGGGCAAGATCGGCGCGATCGGCCTGTCCGAAATGTCGGCCGACACGCTGCGCAAGGCCGCCGCCGTCCACCCCATCGCCGCGATGCAGACCGAATATTCGCCGTGGACGCGCCAGGCGGAAATCGCCGTGCTCGAAGCCTGCCGCGAACTGGGCACGACCTTTGTCGCCTTCTCGCCCGTCGCGCGCGGCGTTCTCGCCAACGGCGTGGCGGACCCGGCGACGCTGGAGGAAAAGGACATCCGCCGCGCCATGCCACGCTTCCAGGGCGATAACTGGACGCACAACTACGGCCTGGTGCAGCAGTTCAACGCCATCGCCACCCGCGCGGGCGTGACGCCGGCGCAATTGTCGCTCGCCTGGGTGCTGTCGCGCGGGGAGCATGTCGTCGCCATCCCCGGCACCGGCAAGATCGCGCATCTCGAGGAGAACATCGCCCGCTGGGACTGGGTCCTTCCCGCCGATGTGGCCGCCGAAGTGGACGCGCTGATCAACCAGCAGACGGTCGCCGGCCACCGTTACGCCGGGGCCATGCTGCCGACGATCGACACCGAGGATTTTGTAGAAGCCTGAGCAGTGGCCCGGAAAGGGCGCGTCAGGCGAGCCTGGCCGCCCGTTCCGCCAGCCGGTCCACCGCCGCCGCGTGAATCGCGGGGGCGGTTACCAGCAGCCCGAACGCGCGGGGATCGCGCTTGTTGAAGACCAGCGGCTGCCCGAAGGCGTCGGTGGTGGTGGCACCCGCCTCGCGCGCGATCAGCGCGGCCGCCGCCACGTCCCATTCGAAGCCCCAGCGCAGCGTGGCCAGCAGGTCCGCTTCATCGGCGGCGACCATCGCGATACGCAGCGCGATCGAATTGGGCTTGTCCACCAGCACCAGGTCGCCATCGACTCCCGCCAGCGCATCGGCCGGCACGCGCGATCCGGTCAGCTCGGCCCGGCTGCTCGCATGAAGCGCCACGCCATTGCGGGTGGCGCCCTTGCCGGCAGTGGCCCGCCAGAACTCGTCGCGCGCCGGGGCGCTCATCATGCCGATCAGTGGACGGCCGCCGCTGACGAGTGCCACGGAAACCGCCCACCCCGGACGCCCGCGCACGAAATCGCGCGTGCCGTCGATCGGATCGACCAGCCAGCACAGCCCGCGCTCCAGCCGCTCCGGGTGATCGACCGTCTCCTCCGACAGCCAGCCGGCGGAAGGCAGCAGTGCGTGCAGTTCGCGCTTCAGATAGGTATCGACGGCGATGTCCGCCTCGCACACCGGATTGCCCGGCGTCTTGTCCCACACTTCCAGCGCGTGTCCGTGGCCGGGCCAGCGCGAAAGCGCCATCTGTCCGGCCTGGTGGACAATTGCTTCAAGGCGATCGAAGTCGATCATGGGCATCGCGTTTTCCGCCCTGCTGGACTTGGGCAGCCAACGCAAGCATCGTGCGTGTATTATTCCACCAAGGTCGCAAGGACGCGGCAGCGCCGCCACCAAGCCTTGCATGGGATCATTCCTGTTTCGGGGGGTGCTCAGCCAGGATGCACCCGGTAAGGTCCGGCTCCGCGAATGCTGCGTTTGCCATCGGCCGATCGATTTTCTTTCCACGCTTGCGGCAGATAGATTGACGTTTACGTAAACGCAAATTATGCCGCCACCATATCCAACTGGGAAAGGCTTTGAAGCGATGAAAGCCCTGGTCTGCGTGAAGCGGGTGATTGATTACAACGTGAAGCCGCGAGTGAAGGGTGATGGAACGGGTGTTGATCTTGCGAACGTGAAGATGAGCATGAACCCGTTTGACGAGATAGCGGTTGAGGAAGCGATCCGCCTGAAGGAGAAGGGCGTGGTATCGGAGATCGTGGCGGTGTCGGTGGGGCCTGCGAAGGCGCAGGAGACGCTGCGCACGGCCCTGGCGATGGGCGCGGACCGGGCGATCCTGGTGCAGTCGGACGACGAGGTGGAGCCGCTGGCGGTGGCGAAGATCGTCAAGGCGATCGCGGACGAGGAAGCGCCGGGTCTGATCATCACGGGCAAGCAGGCGATCGACGACGATTCGAACCAGGTGGGGCAGATGGTGGCGGCGCTGCTGGGCC
>NZ_DDFB01000167.1:0-15375 GCF_002336885.1 Novosphingobium sp. UBA1939
TCTCGGTCTTGCCGCAGCCGGTCGGCCCGATCATCAGGATGTTCTTTGGGCTGACCTCGTCGCGCAGGTCGGCCGAGAGATGCTGCCGCCGCCAACGGTTGCGCAGCGCCACGGCGACCGCGCGCTTGGCGTCCTGCTGCCCGACGATATGTTCGTCCAGCGCGCGGACGATGGCCTTGGGGGTAAGGTTGTCTTTCATTCTGAAGCTCCCCCCTCCCGCTTGCGGGAGGGGATGGGGGTGGGTCTTTGGGGTGTAGCGTCTTGGACCGCCCACCCCCGGCCCCTCCCGCAAGCGGGAGGGGGGATGATGCCTATATGGTTTCCACCGTCACGCGGTCGTTGGTGAACACGCAGATATCGGCCGCCACCTGCATCGCGCGGCGGGCGATCGTCTCGGCGTCGTCCTCGTAGTCGGTGATCGCCCTGGCGGCGCTGAGCGCGTAGTTGCCGCCAGAGCCGATCGCGGCAATGATCGCGTCGTTCTTGGCTTCAGGCTCCAGCACATCGCCGTTGCCGGTCAGCACCAGCAGCGTCTCCGCGTCGGCCACGATCATCAGCGCTTCCAGATTGCGCAGGTACTTGTCGGTGCGCCAGTCCTTGGCGAGTTCCACCGCCGCGCGCATCAGCTGGCCGCGGTGCTGCTCCAGCTTGCGCTCCAGCCGTTCGAACAGGGTAAAGGCATCGGCGGTCGCTCCGGCGAAACCGGCGATCACGTTGCCGTCGCCGATCCTGCGGACCTTGCGGGCGTTCGGCTTCATCACCGTGTTGCCCATGGAAACCTGACCGTCGCCGGCAATCACCGTGCGCCCGTTCTTCTTCACCCCGATGATGGTGGTGCCGTGCCACTGGATCAGGCCGTGGCTCGCCCTGCTGTCGTCCATGACCGCGATATGGGGAATGCCCCCGGCTGTTCAAGTTGGCGGCGGTTCAAGCCGGCCGGGAACGACCAGGATCAGCTTCCGTTCGGACCGGACCCGCCCGGACGGCCGCTCTGGCCCGTCGCGCCCGGCACCGCGCCAACCGCGCCGATATTGCCGAACAGATCCTCGAAGAAGCTGCGGTCGCGGCCCAGTGTCGGCGTCTTGTCGCGATCGGGATTGATCCGCACGACCTTTTCCATGCCGCCCCGTTCGACGCTGGCGACATTGCCCGCCGCATCGAAGTTCACCTTCATGATGAACTCGGCATTGGTGCGCGGCCGGGTGAACGGCCTCTGCTTGGTGTCGATCGACACGTAGTACCAGGTCGGCTTGCCGAACTGGCTCTTGAACGTCGGCTGCCCCAGCGCCTTTTCCACGGAAAGGCGGTTGTCCACGCCCGGCTGCACCGAATCGGTCAGCGCGGGATCGATCAGATAGCCGCGATGGTCGCGAATGCTCGAACATCCGCCGGCCAGCACCGCAAGCGTCACCGCCGCAACGCCCCGCACCATCAGCCGATTATCGCGCATTCCCGAACTCCGCTTCTCGATCCGGGCCTCAGGCCCGGCTATGGCAGGCATCCCGTTTGCCTTCGCGCCCGGGTTCCCTATATCGCGCAAGCCTTAGGGGCCAAACGGCGGAACCGCAATGGACAGCGCGATGCCACGTGGCCACAGGCGATTTAATCGGTCCTGAACGAATCCCGCAAGCCGTGCGGGCAGGACCGCAGGGAAGGAAGTTCCGATGTCGTTTCTAGCCCGGCTGTTCGGCCCCGGCCGCGATGACCGCGCCACCGTGCGGCCGTTGTGGCATGCCGTGGTCGCCGCCTCGCGCGGGAAGGCGTGGTACGCGGAATTCGGGATCGCCGATACGCTGCCCGGCCGGTTCGACGCGATCACGCTGGTGCTCAGCCTGGTGCTGCTGCGCATGGAACGCGAACCGGCGCTGGTGGAACCGTCGGTGCGGCTGACCGAACTGTTCGTCGATGACATGGACGGGCAACTGCGCGAAAGCGGCGTGGGCGACATGGTGGTGGGCAAGCACATGGGGCGGCTGATGAGCACGCTGGGCGGCCGGCTGGGCGCCTATCGCGATGCGCTGGCGACGGCGGACGACAGCGCGCTGAGCGAGGCGATCACCCGCAATGTCACGCTGGTCGACGGCCTGGCGGACGAAGGTACGGGACCGCAGGCGCTCGTCGGCCGGGTCCGCGCGCTCGCTGGCGCGCTGGACGCCGTCCCGGCCGAACGCCTGCTTGCCGGGGAGATCCCCGCATGACCGGCACCCCCGAACTCAGCCGGATGATCGACATCCGCCAGATCACCGGCGCCCCCGTGATGGTCGAACCCGATGCGGACGAGCGCCGCCGCCTGGCCGGCCGCTTTGGCATCAGCGCGATCGACACGATGCGCGCGGACATCCGGCTTTCGGTCGAAGGCGAAACCGTGCTGGCGCGAGGCCGGCTGACCGCGTCGATCATCCAGCCCTGCGCCATTTCAGGCGAGGATTTCCCGGTAGCGATCGACGAGCCGATCCTGCTCCGTTTCGTGCATCCCGGAGCGGAAGGAGCGTCCGAAGACGAAATCGAGATCACCGCGGACGATTGCGACGAGATCGAATACGAGGGGATGACGTTCGATCTGGGCGAGGCCGTGGCGCAAAGCCTCGGTCTGGCGATCGATCCTTTCGCGGAAGGCCCCGAAGCGGACGCCGCGCGCCAGAAGCACGGCCTTGCCGGAGAGGAAGCCTCCGGCCCCTTTGCCGCCTTGGCCGCGTTGAAGGCCGGAAAATCCGACCTGAACGATTGAGGAAAGCACTGGTGACCGATCCCGCCGCTTCACCGCCAGCGATGGCGCAGCCCTCAGCGTCGCGCCCGGCAGCGCCCGGCGGCCATCGCGATCTGACCAAGGGTCCGATCCTGCGCACGCTGCTGCTGTTTTCCGCGCCAACGCTGGCCGCCAACATTCTCCAGTCGCTCAACGGATCGGTCAATTCGGTCTGGGTCGGGCGGCTGCTGGGCGAAAGCGCGCTGGCGGCAACGGCCAACGCCAACGTGGTGATGTTCCTGGTCTTCGCCGCGGTGTTCGGCTTCGGCATGGCGGCGACGGTAAAGGTCGGCCAGGCGTTCGGCGCGCGGAACATCGACGCGGCACGGCGCACCTTCGGCACGGCGCTCGGGTTCTGCCTCGGGCTTTCCCTGTGCGTCGCCACGGCCGGCTGGATATTCGCGCCGGCGCTGCTGCACGCGATGGCTACGCCCGGCGAAACCTATCATTTTGCGCTGACCTATCTGCGCGTGATCTTCGTGGCCATGCCGGCCTCGATGATTACGGTCATGCTGGGCATGGGCCTGCGCGGATCGGGCGATGCGCAGACGCCGCTCAAGTTCATGATCCTGTCGGTCGTGCTCGACATCGCGCTGAACCCGCTGCTGATCGCGGGCATCGGCCCGTTTCCCCGCCTGGGCATCGCCGGTGCGGCCACCGCCACCGCCACTGCGTCCTACGTCTCGATGCTGGCCATGGTGACCTGGGTCTATGCCCGTGACCTGCCGCTGCGGTTGCGCGGAGCGGAGCTGGCCTATCTGATCCCGCAACGATCCGAACTGGGCTATATCGTGCGCAAGGGCCTGCCGATGGGCGCGCAGATGCTGCTGATCTCGGCCGCCGGGATCATCATGATCGGGCTGGTCAACCGCGAAGGCGTGCTGATCAGCGCGGCTTATGGCGCGTCGCTGCAACTGTGGACCTACCTGCAGATGCCGGCGATGGCGATCTCGGCGGCGGTCAGCGCCATGGCCGCGCAGGCCATCGGCGCCGGGCTGTTGCACCGGCTGGGGCAGATCACCCGTTCGGGCGTGCTGCTGAACTTCGCGATGACCGGGGCGATGACGGTGATCCTGCTGCTGTTCGATCGCGGTTCGCTGGAACTGTTCCTCGGCCCGAACAGCCCGGCGGTGGACGCCGCGCGGCACATTCAGTTCCTGGCGAGCTGGAGCTATGTGCTGTTCGGCGTCACCATCGTCCTGTTCGGCACGATGCGCGCCGGCGGTGTGGTGATCGCGCCACTGATCGTGCTGGCCATCGCGATGTATCCGGGACGCCTGGGTTTCTACTACCTGGCCTATCCCCACATCGGGGCGGACGCGCTGTGGCTGGCCATGCCGTTCGGTTCGGTCATCGCTACTTCGCTGGCCCTCTACGTGTACAGCCGCTCTGGCTGGCGCACGCGCAGCCGCGCAATTTCCGAACTGGAAGCGGAGGAGGAAACCTGCGCCGATGGCGATGTGGCGGGCCGGATGACGCCCACGCTGTAGGCGCTGCCGCGCTTCGACTTAGGGTCAGGACCCATTACTGGCGCGGTTGAGGTTTGACGCAAAATGGCCCGGCGCAAGGAGGAGGGGCGCAGGAATATGTCGATATTTCAAGCCGCTCCGACGCAGCGCTGGGCCATTTTGCGTCAAATCCCTGCGGGACGCCCAAATGGCTTCCATCTCGAACCGAAAGGCGCTTGCAAAGGCAACCAGCCTTCGCGGCGCGCCTTTCGGCCCGATATGTTCGCCATTTGGACGCCTCGACCGCGCCAGTAATGGGTCCTGACCTAGCGGCTTTGCGATCGCCAACGCTGCACCGTGCGCTGCACGGCCATATCCTCGCCGCCCGAACGCGCCCAGAGTTCGGAGAACGAAGGGTCGGCGGAAGCAGGACGCCGCGCCTCTTCGAGATCGTCGAACGACAGCCGCACCGGGATCGAAACGCCTTCGCCGCAGATGATGCATTCGCGATTGCGCAGCGCCGGGATGGCATCGAGGAAGCCCCGCGCGCCTTCGGGCATGGCCGCGCGCACGAACGCCTGGTCGCGCTCGTTGTTGAGGCGCATCGAGATGATCGTGCCGCACTGCGACAGCACGCCTTCGGCAAGGTCGGACGGACGCTGCGTGATCAGCCCCAGCGAGACGCCGTACTTTCGCCCTTCCTTGGCGATCCGCGACAGCACTTTTGCCGCCGACGAATTGCTCGCCACGCGTTCGTTGGGCACGTAGCGGTGCGCTTCCTCGCAGACCAGGAGGATCGGCTGCGTCTCTTCGTCGCGCGACCATATCGCGTAGTCGAACACCAGCCGGCTCAGCACCGCGACCACGGTCGAGGTGATTTCCGAGGGGATGCCCGAAACGTCGATGATGGTGATCGGCTTGCCGCTGGCCGGCAGGCGGAACACCTTGGACAGGAAGTCGACCATCGTATCGCCGACCAGCATCCCCGAGAACATGAACTGGTAGCGCGGATCGCCCTTGATCTCGTCGACCTTGGCCTTGATCCGCATGTAGGGGATCGCGCCGTGGCCCTTGTCGAGCTTGCCCATCTCGTTCTGGAGCACCAGCAACAGGTCCGAGAGCAGATAGGGTATCGGCGAATCCACGGTGATCCGGCCAACCTGCTCGGCCAGGCGGTTCTTCATCCGTGCCTGCAACAGGCACTTGGCCAGGATATCGGCATCCAGTTGCCGCTCGGCGCCCTGCGTGGTCAGGAACACCTCGCAATGTTCCTCGAAATTCATCAGCCAGTACGGCATCTGCAGGTTCGTCACGTCCAGCAATTGCCCGGTGTGGCGGAACGCCTGTGCATATTCGCCATGCGGATCGATCATCACGATATGGCCATCGGGCGCCATCTCGCAGATGCGGTGCAGGATCAGCGCGGCGCTGGTCGACTTACCGGTGCCGGTCGATCCCAGCAGCGCAAAGTGCTTGCCCAGCAGCGCGTCGATGTAGACACCCGCGCGGATGTCGCGCGTGGGGAACACGGTGCCGATGACGATGCTGGACCGGCCATCGCTGGCATAGACCTGCCGCAAGTCTGCGCTGGTCGCCGGATAGACCAGCGCGCCCGGCACCGGAAAGCGCGTCACGCCACGCCGGAAGCCGTAAAGCCGCCCGGTCAGGCGTTCCTCGTCGCCTTCGCCCAGGAAATCGATCTGCGCGATCACGCCGCCTTCGAACGCCGCATCCTGCCGCTGGTTGCGCACCGTGGCCAGAAGCCACGAATTGCCCACGCGGATCTTCACCGGACAGCCGACCTGGCCCGACAGCGCGACGGAAGCGTCGTCATCGCCCATGCATTCCTTCAGCCGCGCCAGATCGATGCCGATCACGCCACCCGACCCCGAGACATCGGCGACGAAGCCGATCGGCTTGCGCGCATTTTCGTGGCTGTTCGCACGAAGATCGGCGGGCTGGGCGGGCGACCCGGTTTCGAAACCCTGCATGCTCATTTCCGACATCACCCAATACCTCGAGCCGATCACGCGTGACCGTCGGGAGGTAATCCAGCTCGGTTAAAATGAGGCTAATGAAGGAGATGGCGCGGTTCTTGACACCGCCAACGCCCGCCTAGGGTCCTGACCCTAGACCAGCGCGAAAAGGCGGCCGGCGATCCAGCCCATCGCCACCGACACCAGCACCGCGAACAGGCCATAGAGCAGCCCGTTGCGCTGGGCATTGACCGCCACGAACCGCTCGAACCCCTCCTTGGTCACCTCGACCCGGGTAATGGCCGACGCGACGACCCTGCCATCGCGCACCGCGAAGGTTTCGGCAGTGTAGGTGCCGGTCAGAACGCTCGAAGGCAGGGCGATGCGGGCTTGGTACAGCACCTGCCCGCTGATCTTCACCGCGCCTTCGTCCTGCCGGTACAGCCCCTGCCGCTGCATCAGGTCCACAAGCCCCGCGGAAAAGCGCTTCTGTTCGGCGGGATCGATCACCCCGATCGGCGAAAGCTGCAACCACTTGAGCCCCAGTTCGTAGATAGCCGCCGTCTTGTCGTCCACGATCCGCGCGATCGGGCGAGACGAGGCGATCGCGTAATAGCTGGGGGCGGAGCGGAACTCGGTGCTGGCGGCATTGATCCACATGCCGGCGACCTTCTGCTTCTCGCGCAGCACGATCGACCGCACCGGCCCTTCCAGCACCACGATGATATCGTAATCCTGCGCCGCGCGCGTGCCTTCCGGGCTGAGGATCGCACCGAACAGCAGCAAGTCGGCCCCGGTAAAGCCCTGCCGCACCTGCACTTCGTGCTGCGAGATTTCCGGCACCAGAATCGGATCACGCGCACCGCCGAGCAGAAGCAGGCACAGTACCAACAGGGCGGACCGCAGCGCGATCACAACGGGATCACCGTGTAGATTTCGTCCGGCCGGTAGCCGAGCCCCAGCGCCATCCGCAGCGCCACCCCCAACACGATCACCGCCAGGATCAGGCGGAGTTGTTCGGGCTTCGCCTTCTGCGCGAACTGCGCGCCGATCTGCGCGCCCGACACCGATCCCACCAGCAGCAGCACCGCCAGCACGATATCGACGGCGCGCGTCGTCAGGGCGTGCATCATCGTCGTCGCCATGGTCACGAACAGGATCTGGAACAGCGATGTGCCGACCACCACGCCCACGCTCATGCCCAGGATGTAGAGCATCGCGGGCACGAGGATGAACCCGCCACCGATCCCCATCAGCATGGTGAGAATGCCCGTGGCCATGCCGAGCAGCAGCGGCGCCAGCGGCGAGATGTACAGGCCCGAGCGGTAGAAACGCCAGCGCCACGGCAGGCTGGCCACCAGCGGATGGTGCCGTCGCTTGCGCGCGGGAAGCGCGATGCCAGCCTTCTGCGCGCGCAACGCGGTGATGCTTTCGTGCGCCATCAGTCCGCCGATGCCGCCCAGCAGCAGCACGTACAGGATGTTGATGACGGTATCGATCTGCCCCAGCGACTGGAGCAGACGGAACAGCAGCGCGCCCAGCCCGGTGCCGATCACGCCCCCGGCCACGAGCACCGCGCCCATCTGATAATCGATGCCACCGCGCCGCGCGTGCGCGAACGCCCCCGAAACGCTGGCGCCCGTCACCTGGCTGGCGGCCGATGCGGCGGCGACCGTGGGCGGCACGCCATAGAAGATCAGCAAGGGTGTGGTCAGGAAACCGCCGCCCACCCCGAACATGCCGGACAGCAGGCCCGTCAGCGCGCCCAGCGCGACGATGACCAGACCGTTGACCGACAGGTTGGCGATCGGAAGATAGACGTCCATTACTGTCACGGCGTAGCGCAGCGCGACCGGCTTGGGAACGGCGGGCGCGCCTCTTTCCGAACAGTTTTCAGCCTTGTTCTGTCAGAACCCCGTGGCCAGGGTCAGCGCCGGTCCCGATCCCGGCGCCGCTTGGCCCGCCACGCGGAAGCGCCAGTCGGCGGAAAGACGCAGGGGAAACCGGCCACGTTGCACCACCAGGCCCGCGCGCGGGCCAAGGTCAAGCCGGACCGCGCCCTTCTGCCCCCCGCTCCACACTCCGCCGCCTGCGCGCAGATCGATCCCCCGCGCCAGCGGAACCAGGGCGCGGTCCACCACCGCCTGCGCGTCGAAGAAGGGTGTCGCCCCGGCACCGCCGACCCATCCCGCCTGGGCGTAGACATCGCTCCTCAAACCCAGCGGAAGGGTGATCGGAGGCAGTTCGGTGACCGCCGCGATCGATGGCCGCAGCCGGGTGGCAAAGCTGCCCTGCTGCAATCTTCCCTCCACCAGCAGGGAAACCGGCATGGTCGGAACGGGGCGTGCCGAAAGCCCCAGCGCCAGTTGCCGGTCATCCACGTCGGACCGCACCGCCCCTGTAGCGCGAAGATAGGCCGTCAGCCGGTGCCGTTCCTGCGGCATGATGCGATAGCGCAGAACGCCGCCGGCCTGGCTGCCGCCATAGGCGGGCAGGCCGGCGGCAAGCGCTGTCCCGCTGCTGCCACGGCGCAGGAGGAACCATGCATCGCCAGACCAGCGCGCGTGGGGCGCGGGTGACGCCCCGGCAGGCACCGCATAGGCTGCCGGCAAGGGATCGGTCCGCGTCGCGACGGCGGGGGCCCGCTGGACGTCGTCGCGTCCGTGCGGTACCTCGCCCGGTGGCAAGGACCATCCCCAACCGCTTGCCCTGCTGGACCCTGCGAAGGCTGCATCGGCCGCGCCTGCCCCCTGGCCAACCAGCCATGGCCGCCGTTCCGCTTCCCGCACGGGAGCCATCCCGCCTGACGGCTGCAGCCACATCGAGACGAACGGAACCGACATCGGCGCAGACGACGCGACAGCCGCTTCCGTGGGAACCATCGGCGCCATCTTCCCCGGTGGCGCCAGCGTTTCGGGAGAGGGCAAGGCCAGCGCCATGGTGCGCAGCGCAATCCAGCCAGCCAGCACGAGGGCAAGCGACAGTACCGGCGATCCTCTCCTTCGCGATCCGGTTTCGGCGCCCCCGGTATGGACGCCTGCACCTGCCAGAGCCATCGTCATATCCGGGTTGCCAGTGCGGGATGGTCATGATGGCTGGTGTGATCCCACGCCGTCTGGCCGTGCCGGAGCGACGCCAGATAGGCCATCAACGCCCGCCGCCCGGCCATGATCGCGATCACGTTGGAGACCGGCGCTCTCAACACCGCCCTCACGCCTTCCGCCAGATCGTATTCGCGCGCCGTGAAAACGCCGCGTACCAGCAAACGCCAGCCGAGAAGAAACGCATTCACGCCGATCAACCAGCGCAAGACATGCCCCAGCGGCACGGGTTCATAGTAGCCCAGAGCCCGCCCGATCATCAGGACCGGCGCCAACACGAGCAGAACATAGGCGGCAAGAAGCACCAGCGCATCCAGCGGCCCGCGCCGATCGCGCAAGCGCATCCACAGTTCGGCCGGCCGCAACCGCCAGCCCAGACGGTCCCACCCCTGAAACGCGATGCCATGCATCCAGCGCGTCTTCTGGCGCACGGCCTGGTCCAGCCGCGCCGGGAAGAATTCGCGCGTGGCGACAAGGTCCCCGCGCGCATCCCGGACCCGCAGGAAGCGGGAGCGTCCGCCTTCCTCCCCGATCAACAAGCCGCATTCATAGTCTTCGGTCAGGCATTCGGGCGCGAACGGCTGGCTCGCGCCACGCCGCGCCGCCACGGTTTCCAGAGCCGTGCGGGAAAACGCGCACCCCACGCCGGCCGCCGGCAGCCCCGCGCCCAGCCAGTCGCGCACGACCATGACCTTGCCATGCGCCTCGGCGAATTCATCGCAGTAATGCCCTCCGATCCAGCGCGATGTGCGCTGCGGCTCCGGCCTCACGGGCAACTGGACGAAGTCCGCCTCGTCCAGCGCGCTATCCAGCAGCGAAAGCGCCGCCGGGTGCACCATGTCCTCGGCATCGTGCAGGATCACGCTGCGCACGCGGAAGCGGCCGCGCCGCTCGTCTTCGCACATCGCTTCGTAAAGCCGGTTGAGACAGTCTGCCTTGGTGGTGGGGCCATCGCGATCGTGGACGACGATCCGAAGGCGATCGTCGCGGGTGGAAGCGATCGCGGCGGCCAGCGTCGCCGGATCGTTGCGATAGCATCCGACGTAGAAGCGCATTTCCGCATGGGGCCATGCATCCAGGCTGTGCCGGATCATGGCTCCCACAACGTCCTGCTCACGCCAGGCCGGGACCAGCACCGCCGCAATTCCGCGCAAGGGCTGATCCGCCGGCCCTTCCAGCCTCCCCGTGCGGGCGCGGCCCGAGAGACGCAGCCACAGCCACAGCATGTCTATGCCAAGATCGTCGGCAGCGCCGATGACGAACCAAACCGCCGCGAACAGCAGCAATTCACGCTCGACAAGCCCGAGCGCGTACAGCGTTGCTTCCATCGGCATCCATCCCCCGCCTGCTGCATGGGCCAATGCGAAAAATTCGGAACAATATCGCTATGTGGCGATCAGACTAGGTCCACATGGCACCGCTGACAATGCATCCGAACCGGATGGATGCCTCGGATTTGGCGGAAATGCTGGACTTTTCAGAGGTGGCAATGCGCTTGCACGGCTTTTTCAACACGCTGAAATAATTACCAAAACCAAAATAACCCCACGCTTTTATCGACGCGATCGATCATCGTTACGCGCATTTCCCGTGAAACAAACGGCGCTGGGAAGCGTATACGGATGCCATCAACATCCAACCGCAGGAAAGGGATTCCCATGCCGGGCGACAATGCGAAGAAGGCGCTGATCGACAGCCTGAACGGCCTTCTTGCCGATTACTTCACGCTCTATCTCAAGACCAAGAACTTCCACTGGCACGTCTCCGGCCCGCACTTCCGCGATCTGCACCTGCTGTTCGACGAACAGTCCGCCGAAATCTTCGCGCTGACCGACATCATCGCCGAACGGGTACGCAAGAACGGCGGGGCGACGCTGACCTCGATCGGCGCGATCGCCGGCAAAGCCTCGATCAAGGATGACGACCGCGCCAAGGTCGACGCCATGAACATGGTCAAGGTGCTGCGCGACGACAACGCCAAGCTGGTCGAGGCGATCCGTGGCGTGAAGGCGGCGGCCACCGAAGCCGGCGACAACGCGACCGAGGGCATGGCCGACGACTGGACCGATCAGGCCGAACGCCGCGTATGGTTCCTGACCGAAGTGCTCGCCTGAAGAATACCGGCCTGAAGAATACTGGCCTGAAGCAGGCGGTCAGAACGTTCCGCCGGTCCGGAAGCCGATGCCGCCGGGCCGGGCGGAAAAGCCCTGATCCACCAGAGGGCCGCTGATCTCCACGGGCAAGCCCGCGAGCGAGAGATCGGCGGTCCACCCGCCGGTGCCTGCCACCTTGAGCAGCAAGTGGGCCATGCCGCCACTATCGGCCATCGGCACGACCAGCGCGCCATCCTGGCACCGCGCCTTGCCCGTTAGCGGTAGCGGCCGGGGCATCAGCGCGCTCACCGGGGCCAGCGTCACCGTCAACGTGCCGGATGCGGACCGGCACCGCCCATCGGCGAAATCGACCGCGAACTGATCGAAGCCGATCGTGCTGGCTGGCAATTGGCCGAGGCCTTCGGGCAAGGGCAGGGAACCGGTGGCATCGGCCAAACGCAGCCCGCCCGCGCCGCCTCCGATCCGCGCGCGCAAGGGCGCTTGCCCGGTCCCCGCTGGCCGTTCAAGCCACGTCTCCGTCCGGCCGATCAGCAGCGGCAACGGGCGCAGACCCGCATCGACGGTCCCCACCGGCACCGGGCCAATCCGCAGGTCATAGGCCCGGCCCCACCATACCGGCCCGTCGACATAGCGCGCCGACAAGGCCCCGCCGCCCCACCCCAGCACGATCCGCAGAGGCATCAGCACGACCAGCGCGGCGAGGAACACCGCGATCAGCACCGGCACCGCGCGGCGCGGCATCGCAGACGTCTTGCTGACCACAGTCATATGCCACTCCGGCGCAAGGTGGCATTCACCGCTACCGATCCGTCGGGCGCGGGCGTGACGGTCAGCGTATCGACAATCACGCCCGTGCCCGCCAACGCATCAAGCCAGGCGAACACTGCGGCGGGCCGCGCCGAAGCGATGATGATCGCGGTCGTGTCGCTGCCGCGCGGCTGGTTGGATTGCAGCACAAACCCGGCCTGTTCGGCACTGGCGGCGACCGCCTGTTCTACCGGCCCCGTCCCTGTACGCGAGGCCGGGCCGGCGGGCCGGGCATCGAGCAGCCGCAGCGCCGCCATCAGCCGTTCCGTGCGCTGCACCGACGCCACATGGCGCGCATCGGCAGCGTCGAAGGCGCGCCCCACGGGCAGCACGATGCCGTAGATCAGCACGGTCAGGCCAGCGAGCGCGCCGGCAATCGTCACGAGCGTCCGTTCGCGCGTGGTCAGCCCCGTGTACCAGGCTTGCACCCGCGCGATCATGGCGCCCGCACCGTAATGGTAACCACCGTCGCCCCGGTCGGATCGGAGGCCAGCGACGGCGGCACGGTCACTTTCCAGCCCGCGTTCTGCAAGGCAATCAGCACGGCGTTGACATCCTCGGCGCGCGGCGCCGCCGCGGTGAACCGCAGCGTGCCATCCGCGCTGTAGCCCAGATCGCGCAGCCGGATCGACGGCACCGGCTGCATCGCCGCCAGCACCGCCGCCATCGGCGCGGTGAAGTTCGCCGCGCCCTGCCCGCGCTTTGCCATGTCCGCCGCCACCAGCCGCTCCGCGCTATCGAGATCGCTCGCCGCCGGAAACCGGCGTTGCGCCAGCGCCAGTGCGTCCCGCTCGCGCGTCGACGCCGCCAGCTCCCACTTGGCGATCCACACCAGCATCAGCACCAGCACCAGCAGCGCCACGACCGCCGCCATCCGCGCCAACTGCCCCCCTTGCATCCCGCTCAGGAAACCCGGCCCGCGTGGCGCATAAACACCCTGCCGCAAGTTCACCGGCGGCGCGCGATGGATAGCCAGCAAGCGCGCGTCGAGCGTTTCGGCAGCGAGCGCCACCGTTCCCGCGCCATCGGCAAGAAGGCCGGTCAGGGCGGGTTCGCCGGCAAAAGCGGCAGCGGGCGTGCGCGCCAGCGGCTCGTCGCCCAGTTCCGCCACCACCATTCCGGCATCGGGGCGCGGCAGCACCAGCGCGGCCGGAACCAGCGCCGCCGCATCGAGCCCCGCTTCGGCCAGTTCCGCCAGCCAGCGGTCCATGTCATCCGCATCGACCGTCACGCACAACAGACGGCCTTCCGCTGCCGCGGCGGCGGCATGGCGGCGCGCGGAACCGATCCCCTGCGCTTCGGCCTCCAGTCTGGCGGCGGCGATCGCCTGTGCGGGCGGCATGTCGGGCATCGGTTGATCGCGCACCGGCGCCCGCGCGGCCGGCACCAGCGCCGTCACCACGCTGCCTTCCGCCAGCCGCCCCCACGGCGCGGTTTCGGCATCGGCCAGGAACGACCGTTCGCGGCCCAGACCGCCCTGTTCCACGCGCCACCAGCGCCAGCCGCCGCCAGAGCGGGCCGGCAACAGCACGATCAGGCCGTCCGGCGGCCCGTCGGGCACGGAAAAGGCGCTTGCCGCATCCATCGCGGATCAGGCCTTGCCCGCGTAGATATCGGCGTTCAGATCGCTGCCGCCGGGCTGCCCGTCCGCGCCCAGCGAGAAGATATCGAAGGGCTTGCCATCGCGCCCCGGCACCTGGAACTGATAGGGATGTCCCCAAGGATCGTTCGGCAGATCCTTCACATAGCCGCCGCTGCGATAGTTCTGCGGCAGCGCGAGATTGGCGGGCGGGGTCTTCAGCGCGGCCAGCCCTTCGCCCTGTCCCGGATAAGTGCCCATGTCGAGCCGGTACATCTCCATCGCCTGATCCAGCGTGGCGATGTCGCTCTGCGCCTTCACCACGCGCGCCTTGTCGGTGCTGGGCAGCACGTTGATCAGCACCACCGTCGCCAGCAGGCCGATGATGAACAGCACCACCATCAGCTCCACGAGCGAGAAGCCGTTGGGCGCGGGCAAGCTGCGTTGGTTTCGCATCGTTCCTAAAGTCCGGTCAGGTTCTGAAGCTGCAGGATCGGCAGCAGGATCGCAAGAATGATGAGCGCGACCAGCGCGCCCATCACCACGATGATGGCGGGCTCCAGCAAGGCCATCGCCGCGCTGGTGAAGCTTTCGAACTCGCGCTCGAGATATTCCGCCGCGCGTTCCAGCATGGGGCCAAGCTGCCCGGCCGCCTCGCCGCTCGCCGCCAGATAGACCAGCAGCGGCGGGAACGTCTCCGCCTCGCGCAGCGCGGTGGACAGCGAACCGCCCGCGCGGACCCTTTCGGTGATCGCTTCCAGCGCCTGCCGGTGGACGGTGTTGTGCACGGTGCGCGTGGCCAGCTTCAGGCCATCGACCAGCGGCAGCTTGGCCTCGATCATCGTCGCCAGCGTGCGGGCGAGGCCCGCCGCGTGGACATCGCGCAGCAGCCGCCCGGCGAACGGCAGGCGCAGCAGCAGACTGTCGCAGCGGTAGCGGAACGCCGGCCGCCGCAGCGCGCGGGCAAAGCCGAACGCCGCCAGCGCCACCACGATCAGCAAGGCCCACCACCACTGCGCCAGGAACTGCGAAACCGCGATGACCACGCGCGTCAGCAGGGGCAGTTGCCGGCTGGCGTTGTCGAACTGTTCGACCACGCGCGGCACCACCGAGATCATCAGCCCGGTCACCACCAGCAGCGCGACCAGCGACAGCACCACCGGATAGGCCAGCGCCGCCACGATTCTCCCCCGCACTTGCGCCTGCCGTTCCAGCAGGTCGGCCAGCCGGTTGGCGATGGCGGGCAGCGTGCCGGAGTTTTCCCCCGCCGCGACCATCGCGCGATAGACCGGGGGAAAGCTGGGCTCCTCGCGCCGCATCGCCTCGGCCAGCGGCAGCCCTTCCACCACGCCGGCGTGGACGCTCGACAGGATCGCGCGGGCGCGCGGCTGCTCGGTCTGCCGCGCGATCGTGCGCAACGCTTCCTCCAGCGGGCTGACCGTCATCAGCGAGGCGATCTGGCGGGTAAACAGCGCCAGTTGCTTGGCCGAGAGGCGCGGCGCGAACAGGGCGATGCCGCTGGTGGAAATCGCCGCGCGGCGGGCCGAGGCGGCGGCGTCCGGCCCGATCCGCACGACATGCCAGGATCGCGCGGCCAGCTTCTC
>NZ_DDFB01000143.1:0-3321 GCF_002336885.1 Novosphingobium sp. UBA1939
GGATCAACTGGTTCTTCGACCATGCCGAGACGATCAGCGACCGCAATATCGACCGCATCGCCGCGCTGGGCGGCGGCATCGCCGTGCAGCACCGCATGGCCTATCAGGGCGAATACTTCGTCGAGCGCTATGGCGCCAGGGCGGCCGAGCGCACCCCGCCGATCACGAAGATGATCGCCGCGGGCATCCCGGTGGGCGCGGGCACGGATGCCACGCGCGTCGCCAGCTACAACCCGTGGGTGTCGCTGTCCTGGCTGGTCACCGGGCGCACGGTGGGCGGGCTCACGCTCTATCCCGGTGCCAACCGCGTCAGCCGGGAGAAGGCGCTGGCGATGTGGACACATGAAAATACATGGTTTTCCAACGAAGTGGGAAAGAAAGGTCAGATCAAGGCGGAACAACTCGCCGATCTGGCGGTGCTGTCGGACGATTACTTCAGCGTGCCCGAGCACGCGATCGTCCACATCCGCTCGGTCCTGACGCTGCTGGGCGGCAAGGTCGTCCATGGCGAGGGCGACTATGCGCCGCTCGCCCCGGCCCTGCCGCGCCCGATGCCCGACTGGTCGCCGGTCGCGACCTTCGGCGGCTACCACAAGACGCCCGAGGCACGCGCCAGGCTCGCCTCGGCCTGCGGCTGCCACTCCGCCTGCGGCGTCCATGGCCACGATCACGCCGCCGCGCTGGGCGCGTCCGTGCCGGCGGCCGACGTGCAGACCTTCTGGGGCGCGCTCGGTTGCGGCTGCTGGGCGGTCTGATCCCGGGAATACAGGAGAAATCACATGAGAAAGCTTGCCTATCTTGCTGCTGTCAGCCTGGTTCTGTCCACGCCGGCAGCGTTCGCGCGCGATGCCGCCGCCGCCGACTACGCCGTGGGGCCGCAGTACGACACGACCCATGTCTACGTGCCCGAAGACGCCTTCGACACGTTCGTCGCCAGCTTCGTCGCCACCTTCGGCGGCAGCACCAGCAAGCAGGGCGAATTCCAGGTCACGCCCACCAGGAGCCTGACCAAGTCGCAGCTTGCGCTGACCCCCGCCGGCACGGTGTCCGCCTTCGGCTTCAAGACGCCGATCCCCTACCCCTTCGGCGACGAGCGCACCGGCTATCTGGTCACCGACATGGACGCCGCCATCGCTTCCGCGGTGAAGCATGGCGCGGTGCGCCGGCTCGATGCCTTCCCCGATCCGATCGGGCGCGACGTGGTGATCCAGTGGCCGGGCGGCGTGAACATGCAGCTCTACTGGCACACCGCCAAGCCGAGCTACGCGCCGCTCGCCACCGTGCCCGAGAACCGCATCTACCTGACGGCCGATGCCGCCGACCGCTTCATCGCGAGCTGGACCGGCTTCGCGCACGGCCGGGTCACGGCGGACAATCGCGCCGCGTCGGGGGCCGAGGTGGGCCAGCCCGGCAAGACGATCCGCCGCGTCGCCATCGACAGCGGCTATGGCAAGATGGTCGTCTTCGTCACCGACGGGCAGCTTCCCTGGCCCTATGGCCGCGACATGACCGGCTACGAGACGGCGGATCTGGCCGCCACGCTGACGCGGGCCAAGGCCGCCGGTGTCGAGACGCTGGTGGCCCCGTTCACCGCCAACGCCCGCCAGAGCGCGATCGTGCGCTTCCCTGGCGGCTATATCGCGGAAATCCACGCCGCGGCGGCGCAGTGACATGGCCGCCGATGCTCCGCCCCGCTTCGTGGACCAGCTGCTCGGCTGGGCGCCAACGTGGTTCATCGCCCGCCTGCTGCTGGTCAGCGCCTACCTTCTGGGCGGCGTGACCAAGCTGGCGGACTGGCCGGGCGCGGTGGCCGAGCAGGCGCATTTTGGATTATATCCCACAGGTTTATGGGCCGCTCTTACCATTCTTGTCGAGATCATCGGTCCGCTGCTGATCCTTGCCGGCCGCCTCGTCTGGCTGGGCGCCGGCATGCTCGGCGTGTTCACGGTACTGGCCGCGATAGTGGCCAACGCCTTCTGGACCCTGCCCGCCGGCGCGGACCGGTTCATGGCGACCAACGCCTTCTTCGAGCACCTCGGGCTGGCGGGCGGCTTCGTGCTGGTGGCGCTGGTGGCGCGACAGGCGCGGTGACATGGCGCGGTGACATGGCGCGCCGCGTCCTCCTCGCGCTGCTGCTCGCCGTGCTGTCCTCGCTACGGCCCGCCCCAGCGGCCGCCCAGACCGCCGAAGCCTGGCAGGCGCCCACGCTGAGCATCACGCGCTATGACGAGGACTGGTCGGACCTGGCCGACGCGGCAAAGCGCGCCCACCACTGGACCGGCCCCTTCAAATACATCCCGCTGGGCGATGATGCCTGGCTGTCCACGGGCATCGAGGTGCGCCTGCGCAACGAGAACAACCGCAACGCGCTGTGGGGCGGCGCGCAGGCGCCCGACGACAGCTTCCTGTGGGTGCGCGCGCTGCCCTATGCCGATCTCCATGCCGGGCCGGTGCGCCTGTTCGCCCAGCCCATCGTCGCCTATGCCGCCGGCGTCGCTCCCGCCCCCGGGCCGGTCGACCGCACCGGGATCGACCTGCTGCAAGGCTTCGCCGAAGTCGATGCGGGGCCGGTCACGCTGCGCGCCGGGCGCCAGATGCTCTCGCTCGGCACCGAACGGCTCGTCGGCACGCGCTATGGCCCGAACGTGCCGCTGGCCTTCGATGGCGTGCGCGCCATCGTTACCCACGGACAGGCCCAGCTCAGCCTGCTGGCGGTGAAGCCGGTGCTCTCGCGCCCCGGCAACTTCGACGATCGCACGTCCCCCGCCAAGACGCTGTGGGGCGCTTACGCCACGGTACCGGGCGTCGACCTCTACTATCTCGGCTATTACAACCGCGATGCCCGCTTCGGCGCCGCGCAGGGCCGCGAGCGGCGCCACACGATCGGTGCGCGGCTCCACGGCGCGCGCGCCGGCTGGCACTGGAACGTCGAGGGCGTCTACCAGTTCGGCAATTTTGCGGGGCAGCCGATCGCCGCCTGGACGCTGGGCAGCGAAGTGGGCCGCGCCGTGCCGCTGGGCCGCCTCTCGCCCGACGTGACCGTGCGCTTCAACGTGGTCAGCGGCGACCGCAATCCGCGCGACAATCATCTCGGCACGTTCAACGCCCTGTTCCCCAAGGGCAAGTACTTCGGCGAGCTTTCTCCCGTGGGGCCGACCAACATCGTCAGCCTCAACCCCCGGATCAGCACGCCGCTGGGCAAGGGCTGGTCCGCCAGCATCGCCGCCATGGCCTATTGGCGCTACACGGCCGGCGATGGGGTCTATGACATTCCCGGCAACCTGATCCGCGCGCCCGGCACCAGCCACGCCCGCTTCATCG
>NZ_DDFB01000027.1:0-66265 GCF_002336885.1 Novosphingobium sp. UBA1939
GTGGCGAGGCGGAAGCCGCGATCCGGCTCGAACTTCTTCACGCCCTGCATCAGGCCGATATTCCCTTCGGAAATCAGCTCGCTGACCGGCAGGCCATAGCCGCGATAGCCCATCGCGATCTTGGCCACGAGCCGGAGGTGGCTGGTGACGAGCTGGGCGGCGGCCTGCGGGTCCTGATGTTCCTGATAGCGCTTCGCGAGCATGTATTCCTGCTCGGCGGTCAGCACCGGGAACTTGCGGATTTCCGCCAGATAGCGGTTGAGGCTGGCTTCCCCGTTCAACGAGGGGACGGACAGCGCGTTCTTCTGTTCACTCACCTGAACACTTCCTTTCTTCGCGTCGGAACCCCAGTGCCTGAACCCCTAATGGGCGTTCGACGGTGGGACCACACATGGAATCTTCGCGGGTTGATATCTATTATACCAGTGGATGCTAATGCTACAGATTGGACATAGCCACGGCATTCTGCCCCTCAACGCACAATTCGACGATCAGTTCCCGCATATCGACGGGCGTCGGGCTGGCGAAGTGGAGCGGCTGGCCGCCGACCGGGTGAAGGAATCCAAGCTCGGCCGCGTGCAGCGCCTGACGGCGGAAACCGAGCCGGGAAAGAAGCGGCCGAAGCCGGGAGGGCGTGCGTCCATATACAGGATCGCCCAATAGCGGATGGCCGATTGACGCAAGGTGAACACGCACCTGGTGCGTCCGCCCCGTCTCGAGCCGGCATTCGACCAGCGCCGCCTCGTCCAGAGGCGCCAGCGAGCGGTAATGCGTCACCGCGTGCTTGCCCCGGCCTTCCTCGACCAGCGCCATCTTCTTGCGATCGTGGCTGGACCGGCCGATCGCGCCGCGGATCGTTCCCGCCGGTGGCAGTGGCCGCCCGGCGGTGACGCAGCGATAGGCGCGCGTGATCGAATGGTCGGCAAACTGCCGGGCCAGCCCTTCGTGCGCGACATCCGTCTTGGCCACGACCAACAGGCCGGAGGTATCCTTGTCGATGCGATGGACGATCCCCGGCCGCGCGACGCCGCCGATGCCCGAAAGCTGTCCCCGGCAATGGTGCAGCAGGGCGTTGACCAGCGTGCCATCGGGGTTGCCCGCCGCGGGATGGACGACGAGCCCCGCAGGCTTGTCGATCACGATCAGGTCGGCATCTTCGTAAACGACCGCCAGCGGAATATCCTGGGCCACCGCCTCGGCCGGCGCCGCTTCGGGCACGCGAATGGAGAACGGCACACCCGGACCGGGCTTGGACGAGGCCTGCGCCGCCACGCGGCCGGCCACTTCGACCCTGCCCTCCTCGATCAGCGCCTTGATCCGCTCGCGCGAGAGGCCCGATGCATCCGCCAGCGCCCGGTCAAGCCGCAGCCCACCGGTTTGGAACACGCCCGCGATGATCTCTTCGGTTCCCCCCATGCCGGCGGATATGGGGATTGTTCAGGCAAGAGCAAGAACCTGGAACCCAAGTGCCCGAAGAGAGTTTGGGATCGCCAGGAAGGGAAAACAGCCGCAGCGCGCAACGCTCAGCGCGACGGCCAGAACGGAGAAAGCGGGAGCGGTCGTCCGAAAGGGGGACGCACCACCCCGGCTACCGCATCGCAACACAAACATGGCACGATCGGTCGCGCCCCGCTTCGAAAGGGTCCGTTTTGCGAAGTATCCAGCCCTTTCGCTGCGGGAATGCTGCAAGGCCCGATTATCTTGCAAAGCAACAATCGAGACGACGATTTTACAATTTGAGCCGAATATCCGGTTGCAACGATACAATTTTGGGACAAGTGTAAAATCTCGACGGTATGCCGCACTGCATAACTGCGCTATCAAAAGCAGGCGATACGAAGCCAGATTGCTATCACATTCTAAGGTGTCCGGGGTTGGCGATGGAGGAAGTGCAAGCTTGGCATGTGATGGCGTCTGCCGCGGCGGAAAGCCGCCGGTCGACGTCCAAATCCCTCCTGCGCCTGCGCATGTATCTTCTCATGCTGCTCGGCGACGTCATCGCCATTTCGGCGGGATTCCTGATCGCCGGCCAGATCCATGTGCTGCATCATGGCAACGGGCAGTGGATGGACCAGCTGATCATGCTGCTCCCCCTATACGTGGCCACGGCCTTGCTGATCCGCGCCTATTCTCCCGCGATCGTTCATGAACGCTGGACAGCGATGGGGCGCGGCATCAACGCGCTGGCGTTGGCCACGTCGACGATCATGCTGGTCGCCTTCTTCCTCAAGGCCAGTGACGGCTGGTCGCGCGCCACCTTCTTTGCCGGCGTGATGATGTCGGGCTTTTTCCTGATGGTGGTGCGCTACGCCTTCGTCAGGCATTCCAGCGCCCTGGTCGGCGGTGAACCTTACGAGATCGTGGTGGTCTGCGATGGCGTTCCGGCGCCATCGATGCCCTCCGCCAATTGCACGATCGTGATGGAATCGAGCGACGTGTTCGACCCTTCCCGCCTGAGCCCCGCGATTTACGACCGCTTCGCCGAAGTCATCCAGTATGCGGACCGGGTGATCGTGCAATGCCCGCCGGAAAGGCGCCAGGTCTGGGCGCTGACGCTCAAGGGGGCCAACGTGCAGGGCGAGGTCATCGCGCCCGAAATGTCGGAACTCTCGCCGATCGGGATCGCCCGCCACAACGGCGTCCCCACGCTGATCGTCTCGCGCGGGCCGCTTGGCCTCAAGGACCGCATCATCAAGCGGCTGTTCGACATCACCGTGGCCGGCACCGTCCTGTTCCTGCTCGCCCCGCTGCTCGTGCTGGTGGCTCTGGCGATCTACCTGCAAGACCGTGGGCCGGTGTTCTTCGTGCAGACGCGGGTGGGCCGGTCCAACCGGCTGTTCCATATCCTGAAGTTCAGAAGCATGCACGTGGCCAGTTCCGACGCGAAGGGCACGCTTTCGGCGAGCCGCAACGACAACCGCGTCACGCCCTTCGGCCGCTTCATCCGCGCCACGAGCATCGACGAGATGCCGCAGCTGATCAACGTGCTGAAAGGCGACATGAGCATCGTGGGGCCGCGCCCCCATGCGCTGGGATCGAGAGCGGAGAACCTGCTGTTCTGGCACATCGACGAACGCTACTGGCATCGCCACGCGATCAAGCCTGGCCTCACCGGGCTAGCGCAGGTTCGCGGCTATCGCGGGGCGACGGAGCGCAAGGCGGACCTTGTGAACAGGCTTCAGTCCGATCTGGAATACCTGCACAACTGGACGCTGTGGCGCGACATCGTGATCCTGATCCGGACCGTCAGCGTCGTCCTGCACCAGAATGCCTATTGACGGCAAGCATTTGGATCGCTGCCTACCTAGGCAGCTCGCCGGCGCCGATCAGCCCGCAAGGAACACGTAAAGCGTGATCCAGAACGCCACGCCCAGTCCAAGCCCGAACAGCATGGCCAGGATCGCACGACCGCGAACCCAGTCTTCTACCGGGTAGGTATCATGACAATCAGGGGCCATCCTTCAGCGACCTTTCCCAAACACGTCATTATTATTACAGTTAATTATGCTGTGTAAAATCGCGGCTCGCAAGGGGTGAAGGCGCCATTTTGCTCGCCGAAACGCGAATATCATGCTTTTTTATGGTGAAAAACCGGCTCTTTGCCACCGAATGCGGGCATGGCCGGATCGGCGCAACCTGCTCTAACCGTCGCTGCCTGCCCTCAACCGGCCGCAGTCAGCCTTTTGGCAACCGCTTCGCGCACCGCGTTCTCGACGATACCGCCCCAGCTATGCCAGTTGAGGTTGACCTCGTAGTTCTTCCGCGCGGCGCGGCACATCGCCACATAGGCTTCCGGCTGCGACCATAGCGCAAGGATACGGTCCGCATAGTCGGCCGGCGTGGCTTCCAGCGGGAACAGCAGGCCCGTCCTGTCGTCGCCGACGATCGTTCCCACGCCCCCCGTCTGCGCCGCGATCGCCGGGCGACCGAAAGCCGCCGCTTCGCAGTAGACAATGCCATAGGCTTCCTGCCGGCTGGGCATGATGAAGAAATGCGCATCGCGGTAGAGCGAGAGGAAGGTCTCGTACTGGCCGGGATCCGTCTTGTTCAGCCGGCCGTGCAGGATCACGCCATCCAGCCCATCCGCCGCCTTGGGTCGCGCCCCCACGATATGCAGTTCCGCGTTGCCCGTGCGGCGGCGCAGTTCGCGCCAGATGTCCAGAATAAGCGGCCCGCCCTTGCGGTCCCAGTTATAGCCCACGAACAACAGAGAAAGCGGACGATCCAGCGCGGGAGGCTCGAACCCGGGATCGCTGTCCAGATTGGCCCCCATCGGCGCCACCGCCATCAGTTCCGCCGGCAGGTCATAATACTGCTTCGCCGCCTCGACCGCCCAGGTCGACCCCAGCAGGATGCGATCGGTACGCTCCAGCAGCGAGCGCTGGAGCGCATCGCCCTTGGCCTTCCAGCGCGTACCGTTGCGCGCATACTTGTCGTAATAGTGGACGACCGTGCCGTACATCGCATCGGCCACGTAGATCAGCGGCCACTTGCGATCGAGGTAGGCAATCTTGTGCGCCGCGGCGACGGCAATCACAGCGTCCGGCTGCAACCGCTCCAGTTGTTCATTGATCGCTTGGCTGTAATACTGCGCAATCAGGTTGTTCCGCCGCACGTTCATGCCGAAGCGTTCGATCGTCGCGATGCGATCGACCAGCTTGTCGGAACCAGGCGTATCGATGACATGCGTGTCGGGGAAACGCCGCTGCACCTCGCGCAGGCTGTACCAAGGGATGCCGCTCCACGAAGCACGCGAGAATGGGGTCGAGAGCGAGACATAGGCAATACGCACGCCGCTACTCCACTCCCACTCGAGCCGTCCTGCGCAGATGCACGGCGATCTGGCAAGGCCCGGCGATCAGGCGCGTCCCATTACGAGCACGGCGTTAAGCCCGCCAAACGCAAAACTGTTCGACATCGCCGCCGAAAAGCTCGTCTTCCGCGCACCTTCCGGGACCATGTCCACGCCAAGCGATTCATCGGGCTCATCGCAATTGGCGGTCGGTGGCACAAGCTGTTCGTGAAGCGCTTTGGCGCAAACCAGGGCTTCCAGCGCGCCGGTCGCGCCAAGGCTGTGGCCAAGCACCGCCTTCGACGAAGAGACAGGCGGTGGCTTGCCGTCGAACACATCGCGGATCGCGCCGCTTTCCACCTTGTCGTTCATCATCGTGCCGGTGCCGTGGGCGTTGATGTAGCCGATATCGACAGGCTGCAGACCCGCATCGCGGATGGCCATGGCCATCGCCGCGCCCGCGCTCGCCGGATCGGGAGAGGTCAGGTCACCAGCATCGGCGTTGCCGCCGAAGCCCAGCACTTCGGCGTGGATGGTGGCTCCGCGCGCGACCGCGTGATCCCATTCCTCCAGCACCAGCATCGCCGCGCCTTCCCCCAGAACAAGGCCACTGCGGTTCCTTGAAAACGGGCGGCAGGTGTCGTTGGAAAGTACCCGCAACGCCTCCCAGCCGATAATCGTGCCCACCGCGATGCAGGCTTCCGAACCGCCGGCGAAGGCAACCTTGTTCATGCCCGAGCGGACGAGGTTGAACGCCTGCCCGATCGCGTGCGTGCCCGAGGCGCAGGCGCTCGCCACGGCATAGGTCAGGCCGTGGAGTCCCAGATGCATCGACACCTGGCTTGCCGCGGCGTTGCACATCAGTCGTGGCACGACGAACGGATGCACGCGCCGCACGTTCTCGTGATACACGCGATAGAATGCGTCATCGAGCGTGCAGAGGCCGCCGACGCCGATCCCGACGATGGTGGGGGCATGGCGCACTGCGTCTTCCGCCGTATCCAGCCCCGAATCAGCCAGCGCCTCGCGCGCGGCGACCACCGAGAACTGGGAGAAGCGGTCGAGCGGCACGATTTCCTTCGAGGAAAAGTAATTGGCCGGATCGAAATCCAGCGCCTGCGCCGCGATCGGACAGTTGACGTATTCCCGACGCTCCAGTTGCAAGGGGCGGATCGCGCTTTCGCCCGCGCGAACGGCCGCCCAGGTGGATGCGGCATCAGGCCCCGCGGCCGATACCGCGCCCAGGCCGGTGATGGCTACGCGCTTCAATTGCCACCTTTTTTGGCGACTTCTGCATCCACCGAGCGCACGATATCCCCGATTGTTTCGAACTGCGCAGCGGATTCATCGTTCGCGTTGAATTCGATGCTGATGTCGAACTCCTCCTCTACCGCGAACACGGTTTCGATGACGTCAAGCGACTCATAACCGGCTTCGAGCAGATTGGTGCTCTCGTCGAACTCCCCCGGGTCACGGCCCAGTTGCTTTCCAACGATCTGCTTGATCTTTTCCAACGTGGACATCTGAACACCCCCCGTGCGCTCGCAGCCGCACACTGGATTGAGCAACTGCAAAAAACTGTTACGCTATGATGCTGCAAACGGTCCAGCACTGTTTTACATCATATAAAACAGTCTACAGCACGACAAGTTTCACTATCGTTTACGGTTCGGTCACCATAGGAAATAGCATGTGGGATGGCAGGCATATTGTAAGAATTGGAACTGCAATGATCGTGACGCGAGGACGGTAGATACCCATGTCCAGCCTCAACAACCTCCTGGGCCTGCAGCGCAGGATCATTCAGTTGCGCATTCTGTATCTCAACCGCGTCTGGAAGATGCGGATCGATCCCACGGCCCGCATTTCGATGACGGCCAAGCTCGACAAGACGCATCCGCGCGGCGTCCGCATCGGCGAACGCTCGTACATCGCCTTCGGCGCGACGATCCTGTGCCACGACATGACGCGGGGCCTCTATCTGGATACCGCGATCGGCCGTTATTGCTTCATCGGCGCGCGCAGCCTGATCATGCCTGGCGTGACCATCGGAGACGGCTCCATTGTCGCCGCCGGCGCGGTGGTGACGCGTGACGTGCCGCCGCGATCGATCGTCGCCGGCAATCCGGCAACGGTGATCCGCAGCGACATCGAGGTTGGCCCCTATGGCCGTTTCCTGTCCGCCGGCATGTCCCGCGCCGATCGTGCCGCCTACGAAGCCGCGCAGCACGGGCAAACATGAAAACGGGGCCGGAGCGCGCATCCGCGCGCCGGCCCCGTCATTTTCCGGAAACCCGGACTAGAGCACGAAATCGCCCGCCGCGAGCGAAGTCACGCCCAGCAATTTGATCGTGAAATCCGCGATGCCGTCCCCGTTGACGTCGCCGGACACGAAGGCGTGGCCGTCCTGCACCTCGTAGTGAAGTTCACCGGCCTTGCCCGAGAACGCCTTGGTGCCGATGAAGGTGAACGGATCATCGGCGGCCGTGGCGATCTTGGCATCGATGTTCGACAGGTTGATGCGTTCGCCATCCGCCTTCGAGAAGTCGGTGATGATCTCCGGGTTCGCCTTGGAGGTGCCATCCAGATCGCCCGCGCGGAAAATGAACACGTCCTTGCCCGCGCCGCCCGTCAAAATGTCGACGCCGGCACCACCCTCGATCGTGTCGTTGCCCGCGCCTCCGTTGATGACGTCGTTTCCAGCACCACCATAGAGCTTGTCGTTCCCGTCATCGCCGAACAGCGTGTCGTTGCCATCGTCTCCCCGGATCGTGTCGTCCCCGTCACCGCCATAGATCACATCATCGCCATCCTGCCCCTGGATTACGTCGTTGCCGCCCATGCCATAGAGATGATCGATACCGTTGCTGCCGATAATGCGGTTATCCAGTTCGTTGCCGGTGCCGGTCAGCCCCTCGCCAGTCATGCGCAGCGTCTCGACGTTGGCGGTCAGGGTATAGTCGATCGAGGCATAGACCGCGTCGTTGCCGCCATCGACGCCTTCGACCACGACATCGCCGGCACCCTTCACATAGTAGGTGTCATCGCCGATGCCCCCGACGAGCGTGTTGTGGCCAAGTCCACCGGTGAGCGTGTCATTGCCCGCGCCACCCTGCACTTCGCAATCGCCGATGTTGGTGACCGTCAGCCGGTCGTTGCCGTCGGTGCCCGCAATGATCGTGACCGGTGGAAGAGCAGCCAGCTTGGCGGCGTATTGCGCCGAGGTCGCGCTGACGAGATCGTCAGCCGTCAGCCATCCGCCGGGGATCAGCGATGCGATGTGATCGCCGTATTTTTCGGCAAAGGCAACGCCGCCGTCGTAAATGGGAGCGAGTTGCGCATTGTCGTGGCTTAGAACATGCGTGTTGCTGGCATCGTCCATGTTGTAGGTCGTTGCGCTATTATCGCTGACCGTCACGTCGCTGCTGTTCTGAACACGAAGCCACGACGTGCTGTCTCCCAAGCCGGCAACCAGATTGCCGTTGACCGTGCCTCCCGCAATATGATCGAGGGCAATCCCGTTGCCCAGTCCGCCCACCACAACGTTCCCGGTGACGGTCACATTCTGGTATGGAAGCGAGCCGACCTGGTCGCGCACGAAGATGCCTTGAATGGCTTCGCCGGTGCCCGCATAGACGACGTTGTCACTGATGACGATGTCATGCGCGGACGCGGTCGTATTGCCGGTCCAAAGCTGGATCGCATCCGGGTGATCTCCAGCGATCGGATGAAAATCGGTGAAATAGTTGTTGTTGATGGTCATGTCCGAATTTCCACCACCCCGCACGCCGTCGGTGCGGATGTCATGGAAATAGTTGTCGCCAACCGTAACCCCCGTGTTATCGAGCAGATTTATGCCGTGCCACAGGTGCGTGAATTCAGAATTCGTTACCGAGACGTTGGTACTGTTCCGGATGATGAACGGAGTGATATCGTAGCCAGCACTTCCCTCCGGCCCCGAAACCTTGACGTGATCGAAACTTATGTTGTTCGACGCGTTTACAGAAAGGGAATAATTGCCGCCATCCGTCTTGGGCGTCATTTCCACGTCACTGAACGAAATACCGCTACTGCTCTTGATTGAAAAGCTGACAATCTTTGCGGGATTTTCAGAATCCGCTGAACTTATGGAAATACCGGATCCGAAATTCATACCGCTGATCTTTATACCGGAATATTCTCCTGATTTAAGCTTGACCTCATCTCCTGCCACAGCAATCTTGAGAGCACTGCTTAACTGATCAACCGAATCTACAGTAAAAACCGTCATTTTCGACCCCCATGAATCCAATGCTCAGGCCCGCCCCTCCTATTGAATTCTGATTTTCGAGGTCATTTTACGGCAGATTTATGTGAATCGGCTTTTGATCAATGGTTATTGGCCGATTCAGCATGCGGGACGGCGGCCGCGGGCAGCTGGCCACGATTTCAGGGGAATACTATCCTTGCCAATACTGCCAGCTATGCCGCTCCGGACACGGGCACCGACGGTTTCGTGGCTCCGCGCGCGAGGAAACGCCGGGCGAGCGCCCGCCGGACGGGGGCGTCGAAGCGGTAGGTCAGCACATAGGCCACGCCCAGCGCGATGGGTTGCGTCAGCCACCACGTCGCTCCCGTAGGTACATAAGTGGCCGCATTGCCGCTGATCAGCAGGAAACGCAGCCCCTCGACCACCATGATGATCGGCACGTGCAGCACATAGACGCCATAGGAAAGATCGCCGAACAGCACGCACACCCGTTCGAGCGCCCCCCTGGCGGTACTGCACGCACCAAGCCAGATGAGCATGGGATTCAATACCAGCAGCACCACCGCATAGTAGATGCGATGCTTCGGCGGGTCCCAGGCACAGATGGCGATCAATGCCAGTATGATCATCCAAGGCGCCACGGAGATGCGCGGGAGCCACTGCCCCTGCCAGGCCCGGTAGAGCAATACCCCGCAGAAGAAGGCGAAGAACACGCGCGGAAACGAGCCCCAGAAGCTCGTCCAGCCGGTCGATCCGCCGTGATAGAGATAGACGGCCCACACCAGCAGGGCAGCCCACGCCACCGTCATGCCAACCGCCCAGCGCAGGCGCGTGCCCACGAACAGGAACACCGCGTTCGCCATGAGTTCGAAGCTCAGCGACCAGCCCGGCGGATTGAGCGGGATCGAAAAGACATCATAGGGCAGCAGTATGAAGAATGGCGCCGTCACCGTCGCCAGCAACAACACCTTGAAGTTCCAGAACGACCAGTGGAACAGGGCCATGCCCGCGCAGGCCGGCAGGGCAATGGCGCACCCCAGCAGGTACAGCGGCCACAGACGGATCAGCCGCGCGATCACGAACTGCTTCCGGTCATGCCCGTCCCGCAACCGGTCGCCATAGCCATGCGCCAGCACGAAGCCGCTGAGCATGAAGAAAAAGTCGACTGCCAGCGATGCGGACGGGAAGATGAAGGCGGTGTGCAGGATCAGCACCATCATCGCCGCTGCCCCCCGCAGGGCATCCAGCACGACAAACCGCTGCTTCTTCGCCGCGGACACGTCATCGATCGCCATTGCCGCTTCCATGCCCACCCCCGAAAAAGATGGCCAGCCCGGCCCTCCTGGATAAATGCCGATGCCCTCGTTATTGCGGACGGCAAGAACAGGCTATGTCAAATACACGCGCGCGGAGAACAATTTTCGCGCTGTTTCAGAATGCCACAGCCGTTCACCCCGCGATCGACCGCTTCGAGAAGCGGCGGAGCGCGCCTACGGCCAGCACCAGCGCCTGCTCGATCGCGGCACGCTGGCGCAAGGCGATCCAGCCAGCGGAGAGCAGAGCCACGACGATCAGGGCGCTGGCTTGCAACAGTTGGCCATGGTCGACCGCCATCCCGCCCGCTGTCACGGCAACGCCGCACGCGATGAAGGCCAGGATCAGCAGGAGGTCCCCCCGTGCCCCGCGATGGCTGCTGCGGTCGACCATGAAGGTCGCCATCGCGAAAGCCAGGATCTCCCCGACCGTGAACCCGATGAGGATGCCGTCCAGCCCGGTCAGGACGATCTGGCCCGCCAGTGCCAGCGGAAAAGCGATCAGCCTGACGATATTGTTGGTCAGCACCTGATCGCTGCGCCCCGTGGCCAGAGCGAACGCCGTGGGCCATCCGCGCAGGAACCGCGCTATCTGCAGGAAACCGATCATCGCGATGATATAGACGGACTGCGCGAATTCCCGTCCATAGAGCAGCGGCACCATGAATGGCATCAACGCCGCGAAACCGATCAGCATGGATATGCCGAGCAGAAGATAGTGCCCGGCCAGCAGGTCCACCCGGTTGTTGAGCAGGGCGGTATCCTCGCGCGCCTGCGCGATGTTGGGCATGTGCATCGAATTGATCAGCCGCGTCAGTATCCCCGTCGGATAGTAGATCAGCAGCAGGATCGCGGCATAGTGGCCCAGTTCCCTTGCACCGAGCTGCTTGCCGATGAACAGCCGGTCGCCCTGCATGCACACGAACAGCAACACGCCGTTGATGACGAGCGGCCAACTGAACTTGCTGAGCGATTGCCAGGATTCCCGCACGAAACTGACGGAATAGCGCCTTTCGGCCACGACATGCGATACGATCACGATCACCAGCGAGCGGGCGGCAAGACCGTAGGCAACCGCCGTGGAATCGCGCAGGATGAAGGCGGCGGCTGCCGAACCCGCGAGCGACAACGCTTCCGAGAACATCAGCATCCACCCTTCGGGCGCGAACCGGTTGTAGCGCTGCAGGCGGCGAACGTCGTAATGCATGAAGCCCAGCAGGAACGGCGCGATGCTGAGCATGCGCACGCCGTGGACCAGTTCCTGCCGGCCATAGAAATCGGCGACGGGCTGCGCGATCACCAGCAGCGTCGCGCTCATGAAAGAGCAACGCAGGATATTGACCAGTTGGATCATCGACTGGACCTGCGGTTCGTCGCCATCCTTGCTCTGGATCAGGTAGTAGGTGATCCCGCCCTCGGTCAGCAGGTCCAGGAACTGCGACGTCAGGATCAGGATCGCGGCAAGGCCAAGTTGGTCCGGCCCGAGAATGCGGGCCAGCACGACATAGCGCAGCAGCGCGCAGACCTGCGCCGTCATGGTTCCCGCAAAAAAGACCTTCATGCCAGTGCGCCGATGGGCCTGGGCAGATACGTCGCTCATGTCAGTCCCATCGGATGGAGAAGCATTCTAAAGGTCGATGCGGGGGGATGCCGGTCCTGTCGGGCTATTGCGGAATGCGGAAGCGGTAACAGGGATCCCCGCCGCGCCCGCCTATCCGATCCGGAAACGGAGCGCACGGCGAAGGCGCTGAACCACCCGTTCATTGAAGCTGGGCTGTTTGTCGCTGGTGCCCGCGCGCGCCTTGAACAACGTGGTATGCGGCAACACCGCGGCCGACGAGGCTGCCGTGTAGTAGTAGAGCGCGATCGAGCGGCGGAAGCGGGTATCGGGGCAGGTCAGCGGATCGGGATGACCGTGATAGCTGGTCGAATCCGTATTGAACACGACCGCCCGCCCCATCACCGGCAGAACCGATTTCTGGCAGGCCTTCATGTCACGGTCCCAAAGTTCCAGCGCCCCGCCGAATTCCTCCTCCCAATCCTCGTTCAGGAACAGGATCAGGTTGAGCCGCCGGAGCATCTTGGTGTGCGGATGAACGTTGAAATCGGCATGGACGCTCAGATGCCCGCCCCGCGCGGTTTCATGAAGGCCGCCCCCCAGAAAGTACGGGTCCGACACCAGCCCCTTGATACCCGTCATTTTCGAGAGAAAGTTCAGAAAATACAGTGAATTCAATGCATTCAACAGATCCTGGATATAGGCGCTGCGGATCTGCGAAAGGGTGTAGCCCGTCTTGAGCTTGGAGAAGTCGTCCGAAAAGCGGCCATCCTCCCGCCCCGGAAACTCCGCAGCCACCCGGCGGAGGATGTCCGCATCCAGGAAGTTATCGATGACGATATGCGGAAAGGGCGTGTTGGCGGCGTACTGGTCGTGCAGCGACGCGCCCAGTTCCTTGCACTGCTCCTTGTCGAACTCGAAGAAACCGTCGTCCCGGTCGAGCCGGAGGAAGGGCTTTTCGCGTACCATCTGGTCTTCCATGCTCGGCATTCCTTTTCCGACCGGCACTCCACCGGCCGCGTGTATCAAGCGTTGGCGGGAATCGCGAAATGGCGTGAACGATCGCCCATGACGCTAGCGCAACATGGGGCGCCCGTCATGATCTTTGCTCGGCGGGAAGTGGCTCCTGCGCGCGCCGGGTACGCCCGCCAGCAGGAATTTCCGTCTTCCACTGATCGAACAGCGATCGCAGTTCGGCCATGAGGGCGCTGGGATCAAGCGTCGCGCAGACCGGGTCAAGCTGCCGTGCGGCCGCGATCGCCGTCGCGATGTCATCGTCTTCCCCCACCATCGTCACGATACCCCGGTCGGCGAAGGCCTGCGCGATCTCCCACTGGTGATCATCGTAGTGCTCGCCCCGCTTGAAGATGCGGGGAATCACGATAACGCGGCAGCCTTCGCGAAGCGCGGTGATGATGGAGCCCGTGCCGCCGTGACAGATGACGATGTCGGCGCGCTGCAGGATCTGCTTCACGTCCTCGAAATCCAGCGTCTCGCGCACGTCGGTGATGCCATCGCCGATCGGCTCGGTTCCTCCGATGCCGGTCTGCAGGATGACGTTCTCCGGCAAAAGACCGTCGCGCTTGGCCTGATCAACCAGCCTGACCAGCCGATCGAAGGGCAGAGTCGCGCCGACGGTGGCGAAGACCAGCGGTTCCTTCGCCGGGCGAACCTTATCCAGAAAGCGGAAGGGGTCGAACACGCGCGCGCCAGGCCATCTGTCCGCCGACTGCTGCGATTGCGCGATGCGGACATGCGCCAGCCGCGTGGCGATGCGCGCGAAGGCCGATGGCCCGCTGAATCGGGCGAACGAATCGATCAGGACGATCCTGGCCCCCAGCAGGCGCGCGAACAGCACCGTGAAGTAGCACGATCCCGCCCCGGTCGTGATCACGGCATCCGGGCGTTCACGCCAGACGATGCCGAGCGAAGTCCACAAGCTGCGGACCCCGGCCAGGGCCATGCGAAAGGGCTTGCCCAGCCGCGCCTGCCCCAGCGCGACGTGCGGCACGAAATGCGTCCTGTGCTTTGCAGCAATGTCGCGCGTCAGCGCGGTATCTTCGGTCACGAAGAAATAGTCGGTATCGCCCCAGAGCCCCTCCAGGTCGAGTAACTGGCGAACATGGCCGCCGCCCGATCCTACCAAACCGATCCGCACACACCTGGCCTTTTGCTAACATGGATCATGAAATGGCCCGGCCTTTCCACGAGCGGGGAACATCCCCCTTACGAACACGCACCCAAAGTCGCCGCACAAATCATGCAATCACCGCACTGCAACGGCAGGCCCTTTCGTAACCGTCAGGCCCTGATCGCCGGGGCACCTCGGAACGTGGCCGTTGGGCTTGAATTGCCGCATTGCAGCACTTCACAACCCGTTATATCCATGGGCGAATCTCAAACACCAATTCAAGGACATTTTCACGCTTTTTACCCAAGACGTCCTCAAAATGGGACAAGCCGCCGCCAACCGGCCCTTGTCTCGATTGTATCTTGGCCGCGCTTCGATATAGCGGTCGCAGCATCAATCCAAGCGCAAATGCAGCAATTGCGCCCGCTTCGCGGGATGATCGTGGCCAGAACTAAGGATGTGCCGAGTGTGAAGGACATGATGCAGACCGATCCGCAGGATGGGCCGACCGGATCACGCGACGGAGCCAGGTACCCGATCCGCGTGGGCTTGCTGTGGCATTCGGTCAGTTCGGGCAATCTTGGCGTCGGCGCGTTGACGCTCGGCAATATCGCGCTGGTCCGACAGGTCGCGGCAAAGCTGGGCCTTGCCCCGCAGTTCACGGTCATGAGCATGCGCGATGGCGATGCGCCCGCCCTGCTGGAAGGTGAGGTCGATATCTTCGTCATCGACAGCAGGGCCTTGCTGTCCCCCGGTGGCTTCTGGCGGGCCGTTGCCGCGGTCGATTGCGTTCTCGACATCGGCGCGGGCGACAGCTTTGCCGACATCTACGGCCCGAAGCGTTTCGGCTTCCTGTGGCTGACCAAGATGATGGCGATCGCCCGCAAGGTGCCGCTGGTGCTCTCGCCACAGACCATCGGCCCGTTCACCGGTGCGCTCTACAAGATGCTTGCTGCAAATGCGATGCGGCGCAGCACGGCGGTCCTGGCCCGCGATCAGCAATCGCTGGACGTGACCCGGCAGATGGCGCCCTCCGCCCCCAGCCGGTTGTCGGTCGATGTCGCCTTCGTCCTGCCTTTCGACGATCGCTCGAACGAACGCGGCGGCGCGAAGATCCGGGTCGGCGTCAACGCATCCGGCCTGCTGTTCCACCAGGCGGAAACCGGCGCCAACCGCTTCGGCCTCGATTATGACTACGCCCGCTTCACGCGCGGCTTGCTCACCCAGCTTTGCATGCGTGACGATGTCGAAGTGCATCTGGTGCCGCATGCCACCAGCAAGGCGGACCCGACCGATGACGACGGCCGTCTGGCCGACCGCCTGATAAAGGAGTTCCCCGAAGCGATCCGGGTGCCGGAGTTCCGGGGGCCGTCCGAAGCCAAGAGCTATATTTCCAGCCTCGATTTCCTCGTCGCCGGCCGGATGCATGCCTGTATCGGCGCGTTTTCCGCCGGCACGCCCGTCGTTCCGGTCGCCTATAGCCGCAAATTCAGCGGCCTGTTCGGGCTGCTCGGATACGATCACGTGCTCCCCGTGAAGGGTATCGGGGAAGAAGCGGCTGTCGAATTCGTGCTTAACGGTATCGACAAGCGCAATGAACTTGGGGCAGCAGCAGCCAACGGCATGAAGAAAGTCGATGCGCTTCTCGACGTCTATCGGGCGGCGTTGGAAGATGTATTCATCCAGGCGGCACGCAAACGGGGCTTCGAACCAAGGGCATGACTGTTTCTTCCGCCTCCCCCACTTTGCAGCGCGTGCTGAAGGGAGAACTGTGCAGCGGCTGCGGCCTGTGCGCGGGGGTGGCCCCGAACGCGGTCACGATGGGCACCAGCGCGCCGGGATACAGCCGTCCGGTTCAGTCGGCCTCCCTGTCCGACAGGCAGGAGCAACTGATCGCGCACAGTTGCCCGGGGGCGAAAATCGCACCCTGGCAGGGCGCGCCGCACCAGGACATCTCCTGGGGGCCGTGGCGGCAGGTACTGACCGGCCACGCGCTCGATCCGGCAGTACGCTTCGCGGGTTCATCGGGCGGGGTCATTTCGGCCTTGCTGGTCCACGCGCTGGAAAGCGGTGTGGTCGACAGCGTGCTCCACATCGCCCCAGCGGATGAACACCCGACGCGCAACCGGTTGCAGTGGTCGTTCACCCGTGAGGAAGTGATCCGCAACGCGGGTTCGCGCTATGCCGCTTCATCGCCCCTGAGCCGAATCGAGGAAGCGCTGGCCGGTAACCGGCGCACCGCCTTTGTCGGCAAGCCCTGCGACATTTCGGCGCTGCGCCAGCTTGCCACACTCGATCCGCGCGTGGATGAGCGCTTCCCGCTGAAGCTCTCCTTCTTCTGCGGGGGATTGCCGAGCCACGATGGCGCGGACCGCGTCGTGCGCGCCATGGGCCTCTCTCCGCAAGACCTCGCGAGCTTCCGCTATCGCGGCAACGGCTGGCCGGGCATGGCTCGGGCGGAAACCGCGAACGGCACGGTCCGGGAAATGAGCTATGCCGACAGCTGGGGCGCGCACCTGTCCAAGGAAGTCCAGTTCCGCTGCAAGATCTGCCCCGATGCGGTAGGCGGCGTGGCCGATATCGCCTGCGCCGATGCCTGGTACGGTGACGAGCACGGCTATCCCTCGTTCGACGAACAGGACGGCCGCAGCCTGATCATCAGCCGCACCGAAACGGGCGATGCGATGATGGCAAGCGCGCTGGCCGCGGGTGCGCTCGCCTGCGCGCCGCTCGCCATCGGGGAGATCGATCTGATGCAGCCGGCACAGGCGCGCCGGAAGCGCCTGGTCGTCGCGCGCACGGCTTCGTGCCGGGTGTTCGGGCATCCCGTACCCGAGATGGAGGGGCTGGACGTTGCCAAAGCGGCACGCACGGCAAAATTCGGCGAACAAATTCGGAATTTTTTAGGTATGTTACGGCGGATCGTCCAGAAACGGAAATGATGGTAAAGTCATTTCATCACTCGTGGGCGGCATGGACCGGGAAATACTGGGGGACCTATGGCAAAGATAAATGTCGTTAAGCTGGCTCTGATCATGCCCGCACTCGTGGCGGCTCCGGCTTATGCGCAGTCGGTGCTGCCACAGCAGCAGCAGGCGCCGCACGTGATCCTGTCGGTTTCCGCCAAGGGCCTCTACGACACCAACATCGCCCGGGCGAGCGATGCCGCCATTGCCCAGCGCGGGCTTGAAAAGAGCGATTTCAAGATGACTCCGCTGGTTTCGGCGGACATCTACAAGCCCTTCGGCACCAGCTACGTCTCGCTCGTGGGATCGGCCGGCTACGATTTCCATGCCCGCAACACCATCCTCAACCGCGAGCGCATCGACCTGACCGGCGGTCTCGGATCGCAGGTCGGGCCTTGCGGCGCGAACGTGACCGGCGGTTATGCCCGGCGGCAGAGCGATCTGGCCGATCTCAACGTCCTGACCGTGGGGACAGCGCTGACCACCAAGAACACCGAATCGATTTTCCACGTGGAAGGTCTTGTCGCCTGTGGCGCCCCAGTGGGCTTCAAGCCCTTCGGCACGATCGCGTACTCGAACGCCCGCAACAGTTCAGACCGGCGCAAGGGGTCGGACGCCAATTCGGTCACCTATGGCGGCGGCATACTCTACACCCAGCCTTCGATCGGCGAGATTCGCCTGTTCGGCGCACAGCGTGACATCAATTTCCCGAACCGCGATGGCGTCAACTATTTCGGCGCACCGAAGCTCCGCGCCAGGTTCGGTGGCGTCCGCTTCGAACGTAACATCGGCGCCCGCCTCAGCGGCCACGCGCAGGTCGCCTATACCGACGTCGAACGGCGCGGCACACCCGCGACGAAATCGTTCAACGGCGTGACCTGGGAACTCGGCCTCAACCTGCGCGCCAGCGAACGGCTCAGCATCGACGCCACCGCTTCGCGCAATGTCGATCCGTCGCTGGGCTTCAACGTCGACTACATCGTGCAGGAAGAGTATGAACTGCGCGCCGCCTATGTCCTCAACCGGCTGATGACGCTGACCCTCACTGGCACCCACATGGCGCGTGACTTCAACTACAGCAGCACGGCAACGTCGATCCCGATCAACAACGACAAGACCGACAGCATCGTTGGCGCGCTCCACATCGAACCCATTGGCCGGTTCAGCCTGATTCTTGACGGCGGATATACGAGGCGGAATGCCAACGTTAACTTCTACGATTATAACAGCTTCCGGACCAGCGTGACGATTGCCACGCAGTTCTGAGACTTTCTGGAGAACCCGCATGAATGCTTCTCTGCTGAAACAGGTGCTTGCCGCCACGGCCGCAGCCGCGATGGGCGCTTCGCCCGTGCTCGCGCAGCAGGCGCCGATGGCGCCGGGGGCGCTGATGACAGAGGGCTACATCCTGGGCACCGGTGATATCATCGAGGTTGTCGTCGTGGGTGACACGCAAGGCCCCGCCCGTGTCCAGATCCAGACCGACGGCACGATCCAGTTGCCGCTGGTCGGCACCGTTCACGCCGGCGGCACCTCCGTCCTGCAATTGCGGGACATGATCGGGCAGGCCCTGAAAAAGGGCGGTTACTATACCAATCCGGCGATCAACGTGACGATCGTCAACTATGCAAGCCGCTATGTCGTCGTGCTGGGCGAGGTTTCCCAGCCCGGCATGGTCCCGATCGACCGCGCCTACCGCGTTTCCGATATCCTGGCGCGCGTGGGTGGCGTGAAGACTTCGGGCGCCAAGCTGCTGAAGCTGCGCCGCGCCGATGGCAAGGAACTGTCGCTCGACATCAGCAAGATCGCCATTGGCGGCCCGGACGAGGACCCGCTGGTCGCGCCGGGCGACAAGCTGTTCGTGCCGACAGCGCAGACTTTCTACATTTCCGGCCAGATCTCGCGGCCGGGCAACTATGCGGTCGATGACGGCCTCACCCTGCGCAAGGCGCTTGCCGTGGCGGGCGGCCTCACCCAGCTCGGGTCGAACAAGAAGGTCAAGGTCATTCGCGACGGCAAGGAACTGAAGCACTATGATCTCGATGCCCCGATCCAGATCGGCGACGTGATCGAGGTCGGCGAGCGCTTCTTCTAAGGAAACGGCTTCGTCCGGGAGAATGATATGAGTTTTGTCCAGCTTCTTCGCATCCTTCTGGCGCGACGGATGCTTCTTGTCGGATCGGTGCTGGGCTGCCTGCTCATCGCCGCGCTCGCCATCGCCATTCTCCCGGTCAAGTATGAAGCGCACTCCCGCGTGCTGCTCGACCTGGTGAAACCGGACCCGGTCACGCAGCAGGTGCTGTCGACCAACTTCGCCCGCGCCTATATCGCCACGCAATCGGAACTGATCACCGACTACCGTGTCGCGGGCCAGGTGGTCGATGCGCTGGGATGGACCAAAGACCCCGCCAAGATCGCCGACTACAAGGCCAGCGGGTCTGAGGGGCAGGTCGATCTGCGCCGCTGGCTGGCCGATGGGATCATCGAGAATACCGAAGCGCAGCCGCTGCCCGGCAGCAACATCATGGAAATCACGTACAAGGCGGGTACGCCCGAAGAGGCCCGCCGGATTGCCGACCTCATCCGCACCTCCTACGTCGAACAGAGCATCGCCTTCCGCCAGGAAGGCGCGGCGCGCAACGCCGAATGGTTCCGCCAGCAGGCAAACAAGGTCGCGCAGGAACTCACCAGCGTCGAACAGGAAAAGTCGTCTTTCGAGAAGAAAAGCGGCGTGGTCCTGCAGAACGATTACAGCGATCCGGATTCGGAACGCCTGAAGGCCCTGTCCAATCAGGTGCCGCTGCAAACCGCCAGCATGCCGGCAGCCGCGATTTCCAGCCCTTCGGCCGCCCAGCTCGCGCAGGTAGATGCCCAGATTTCGACGCTTTCCTCCAACCTTGGCCCCAACCACCCGCAGATCGTGGCGCTTCGTCAGCAGCGCGCCGCGCTTGCCTCGGCGGCCGCGCAGGAACGCAGCGCGGCTCTTGCCGCCGCGCGGGCCGGATCGGCTACCGGGCCTTCGCTTACGAGCCAGGTCGCGAGCCAGCAGGCCAAGGTGCTTGCGCAGCGCGACAAGATCGATGAACTGCGCAAGATCCAGGCGCGTGTGGACGTGCTGCGCGATCAGTACAACAAGACGATGGCGCGCGCCGGCGACCTCAGCCTCGAAGCCGCCTCGCGCGAAAGCGGGCTGACCCTGCTGGGCAGCGCCGTCGCGCCGGACAGCCCGGTTTCGCCCAAGGTCGGCCTGATCCTGCTCGGCGCGATCGGTGCGGGCATCGGCCTTGGCCTTGTCGGCGCGATCGGCGCGGAACTCAGCAAGCGCCGCGTTCGCAGCATCGATGACCTTGTCACCGGTGACGTGCCGGTCATCGGCCGCATCGTGCATGAAACGAAGGCGGAAGAGGAACAGCAACCATTCCGCTGGTTTGGCTGGCTGGGTCGAAAGGCCGCCTGACATATGGCACCGCAGGAAGACATTACGCCGCCTCCCACCGGTCACAGAGAAGACAGCAGCGCTATGAACGATACCTACAGCACAGGCGAAGGCATCGAGACTTCGGTGAAGGAAGAGGCGGAGAGCCCCTCCGCCGAAAACGGCCAGGAGCAGCAATCCTCCAGCGCCGCCCAATTCAAGGTATCGGACAAGATCGTGGTCCTTTCGGACCCGACCAGCCCCGAAGCCGAAGCGATTGCGGCGCTGCGGACGCACTTGCTCGCCCACCACGTCCGGGTGGGCCGGCGCGGGCTTGCGCTCTGCGCGCCCAACTCGAAGAGCGGCTCCACCTTCATGTCGGTGAACCTTGCCGTGTCGCTGGCAAGGGCCGGAATCAAGACGCTGCTGATCGACGCCGACATGCGCTCGCCGGCCGTGCACAAGATGATCGCCCCCTCGCACGATGTGCCCACGCTGCGCGATTGCCTGGCCGATCCCGACGTGAGCTTCGGCGATATCATCCAGGAAAACGTGCTGCCTTCGCTGTCGCTGATCTATGCCGGCCAGAGCGAACGGCGCGCGCAGGAACTGCTCTCGGGCCAGCGCTTCAAGTCACTGCTCGACCTGTGCATGCGCGAATTCGAAGTGACGATCATCGATACGCCGGCAAGCAACAACAACGCCGACGGCCGCCGCATCGCCTCGGTCGTGCGCTACTGCATCATAGTGGCGCGCAAGGACAAGACCTACGTTTCGGACGTGGCCACGCTCATCGAGGAAATGAAGTCGGACAAGGTCAATGTCGTCGGCACCGTGCTGAACGACTTCTGACGGCCTGTCCCCGCCTCATCGCATCCAGGGAGGGAAACCTCTCTGGTTGCGCAAGCCGGCCGACCAGCCGGCCATGGCATATCCCCACTGGCGCCAGGCGCCGCGCCGGCCATAGCGCAGGAACGCCAGGACGAACGAAGCCAGCGCCGCCACCGGCAGCTTGGCCGGCGTGGTATCGCGCACGACATTGAGCTTGTTGCGTTCGTCGAGGTAGATCGGCATGCGCGGACGGGTACGGTGCGCGTCGTTCGATCCGGTGGTACTTCCCTGATCGTGGCAGACCCGCGCATCGGGCGCGAATCCCAGCTTCAGCCCCGCCGCCACGCCGCGCAGGCACCACTCGATTTCCTCCGCGTAGAGGAAATAGTCCTCGCGCATCAGCCCGACAGCATCGACGAACCGCCGTCCGATCAGCATCGAGGCGCCCAGCAGATAGTTCATCCGGGCTTCGATCGCCGCAGCGTCCGGCCGATCGGTCAGCGATGCGCCGCTGCCGATCGATTCCGCCCGTGCCATCAGCGCGCGCCACCGGCCGCCATAGGCCTGAATACGCCCGCGCGGATCGTGCAGCACGCCCCCGGCGGCGGCGCAGTCTCCCCGTGCCAGCCTTGCCACCAGCGCCGCCAGCGCCCCGGAATCGGGCACCGTATCGGGATTGACCACCCACCAGGCATCGGCATCGGGCCGCGCCCGGATGCAAACGTTCACGCCACCAGCATAGCCGAGGTTGCCCGGCGCCTGGATTACCGTGACGGGTTGCCCACCCGGCAAGCTGGCGGGAAGCGCGTCCACCAGCGCGCGATAAGCGTCAGCTCCGCCGTTCTCGCAGATGACCACTTCGAAATCGCAATGCGTCGACGTGGCCAGCCCTGCCAGGCAGCCGGCGATCTCGTCCGCATTGCGAAAGGCGACGATGGCGATGGCCACATGCATCAGTTCGGCCTCCGCAACAGCAGCCTGTAGGCATCGCCCATCCGCCACAGCCGCAGGCGCGCCAGCGTTCCCAGCGCGCGCGCGCGGTTGGACAGTCCGGAAATGGCGTCGCTGCGCATCACTACGGGCGCATGGGCCAGCACGGACAGCGGCAGGCCCAGGTTGCGGATCGCCCACCGCACCCTGCCCCGGCGACGGTTCAGGAACAACCCGAAGGTTTCGGCATTGATCCGCCGCCACTTGCCGACGAGGTCCGCCCAGTCGGCGCGCGCGGGATGGCCCACCACCGCGCTTTCGGCATAACCGATGCGATAGCCGGCCGCCGTGGCGCGATGGCACCATTCGAGATCTTCCGACAGGCCGGTGCGGAAGCCCCCTACCCGCTCGAAAACCGCGCGCGGGCAAAAGAGGTTGGCCGTGACGGTAAAGCCTTCCTGTTCGACATAGCGGCGGTTATTGAAGGCGAAGACGCTCTCGAACGCTTCCACCCCGTTCATCCGCGCGGCGTCAGGCACCAGGACGATCATCTTCCCTCCGGCGAAATCGCAGGATTCCAGCATCGCCATACCGGCCGCAAGCCAGCCCGGATCGGGGATGCAATCGCTGTCGGTGAAAGCCAGCACCGCTCCACGCGAAGCGGCCACGCCGGCGTTGCGTGTCGGCCCGGCCCCCTTCTCTGCGGCGATGGTCAGCCGCGCGCGGCCCGCGATAACCCCGGCTACAGCCGCCTCGCCGCAGGGAGAGGCATTGTCGGACACCACGACTTCAAAATCCTGATCGCATTGCTGCGCCATCAGCGCGGAAAGGCACAGGTCGAGCCGCTCCAGATCCTGATAGTGCGGCACGATCACGCTGATCGTGGGTGGCTTTCCCGCCTGCTCCTCCATCACGCCTGCCGGCCCCGGCTTGCCGTCCAGGCACGCACGCTCTCCGCCGTCGGGTGATAGACCAGATCGCGATCGCCGCCGATCAGCGCGCGCAAGTCCGCCGGCTCCAGTTCCCACCAGCGGCTTTCCTCCAGCGCGGCAATCAGGTCCGGCTGGAACCGGTCGCGCAGCTTGCGCGCGGGATTGCCGGCGACAACCGCGTAAGCCGGCACATCGCGCGTCACTACCGCGCCAGCGCCGATGATCGCCCCCCGGCCCACGAACTTGCAGCCCGGCAGGATCATCACGTTGTGGCCGATCCACACGTCGTCCTCGATTACGAGAACGTCGTCCCAGTGGATATCCTGATCCACGCCTCCGAACTTGCGTTCGTAGAGCACCGGATGCGTCGTCATCGCGTCGAACGGGTGGTTGATCGGCGCCGAACGCACCGTGCTGGCGATCGAACAATACCGGCCGATCCGGATGGGGCCGGGCATGCGCCACTGATCGAAACAGCCATAGCTGTGCAGGCCGACATCGATCCGGTGCCTGTCGCGAAACCACGCCCGCAGCGCCAGATTGTCATGCTGCCGGCGTTTCCACAGCTTCAGCCGAATGCGTTCGACCAGCTTCGCAACAAGACCAGCCATCCTGGTTTCCCTCTGGCGCGGCCGCTCAGCTTCCGATCTTGGCCACGGCCTTGGCGGGGTCGTTGACCAGATCGCGCGCCACCATCATCCACAGATAGGTGGGCAACCCTTCTTCCCGGAACTCGTAACGGCCATCCTCCGGCTTGCCTGCGGGCACCACCAGTTCATAAGGCAGGCCGGCGTCCTTGACCGCCCGTTCGCATTCGGCGGCATTGTCGCCGTTCTTGGTATCCAACCGGCCGCCATGCCCCATCGCGATCCGCGCCAGCGCCGCCAGAGCATAGTCCTTGCCTTCGGCGAAAGCACGGTTGATCGTTTCAACCGAATTTTCGGACACCCGCTGCTCGATTTCGTCGGCGGCGATGCGGACCGCTTCGGCCACGTCGGATGCGCCGGCCTCCTTCACCCCCCGGTCCAAGGCGGCCATGCCCGCGTGCTGCCCCAGCAGACTGGCTAGGTAGGGCGAACCGCAGGAGAACGAGGTGATCAACTGGATCGCCTTGTCGTCAAAGGCCATGCCGCTGGCATGCTCGCCGATCTCGATCAGTTCGCGGATCTCGTCCGCCTCCATGGCCGGCACGCGCAGGCCAAAGATGTTGCGGCGAATCGACGGAACATGCTCGACCAGTTCGGCGAGATTGCTGGCAACGCCCGCGATCAACAGCTGGACGCGGATCGAACGGTCCGAAAGGTTCTTGATCAGTTCGGCCACGGAGCGACGGAAGCCGCTATTCGGACTCCGGTCGAATTCGTCGAGGATGATCAGGATACGCGTGCCGGAAAGCCGCGCGAAAAGGTCGCTGATCTGGTTTGCGCTGAGCGGCCCCGAAGGCAGGAGACTGTCGAGCGACTTGCCCTGTTCGATCTCCTCGTCCGTCGGGTCGTGATCGGCATGATAGAGCAGGGGAATCGTCGAGATGACCGACCGGAACAGCGCGCTGAAATCGCTTTCCTCGCCACAGGAGGTATAGCGCACCAGATACTGCGCCTCTTGTCCCAGTTCCGTTAGCGCCCGCAGCAGGGACGTCTTGCCGATGCCGCGCTCGCCATAGAGCACCACATGCAACCGCTGATCCTCCAGCGACCGGATCAGCGACCGCAGCACGGTGGTGCGCCCGGCAAGGTGGCGGACGTCCGCAACCGGTTGCGCCGGCGTGAAGGCATCGCGCAGCTTCAGCCGGATATGGTCCTCTGGCCCGCCACGAAAACCGCGCAATTCGTCCGTCGCGGAACCGGAAAAGCGGGGATATTTGGCCATGCGATCGATGTTGGTGCGGCTCCCGCCACTTTCGATCAGGGAAAAGGTCGGCTGATCCAGATCCTCATCTTCTCGCGCACGGGAAAAGAGTTTTGAAAACCAGCCCACATCAATCTCCATGTCTTGCGCCCCCCTTCTAAACGAATTGCAGGGTTCCGCGCCACAAAAGATGCACCTTAAAATGCCCCATCGCATTGTTTTTTGTTGCAATGCAGTATCAAACTGGAACGATTTGGCGGCATAGTGTGGTTTACGTTTCACCCCGCAGCTTCGTCTGCGGCAACCTCCACGACCATATCCGTGCCACTTGGGATCATTAATGCCAGGCAGCACACCAGAGCGGCAAGATCAGGCTGGCGGGATATCATGTCCCGGCGCCACCCTCTCCGAATCGGCGATGACCTGCCGCGAAGGATGCTGCATCGCACCGCGCCTCCCCTGCCCGCGATGACCGCCCTCAGATAATCGACGCATAGCCGTACTGCGGCGTGTCGCCCCCGCTCACCATCAGTTGCTGGCCGGCAAGGCGCAGGTGCGTCTGATCGTTGTCGTAGTACCCGGCGCCGGTGTTCGTGGCATCCGTCGCTGTCTTGAACACGGTACTGCCGCCCACCGTCACGTCGTAGAGGTGCAACACCGTCAGCGCGCCGTCATAGGCCTGCCCGCTGCCGGCCAGGCAATCGTTGAGGAACGTCGGGTTCGGCACATGGTTCACGGTGTCCGCCACCAGCACGCGGATCGCTTCGAGCCGCTTCTGAATCGTGTCCTCGCCCGGAAGTATGTTAGTCGTTACCGCTGTGGCCGGCCCGGCGATATTGGCCACATGCACCACCTTCCACCCGCGTTGCACGTAGCCCGTCGAGGCCGTGTTGTAGAGCGCGACCAGCGAGGCATAATACTGCGTCGAGTTCTGCTTGCCGTTGCTTTCGGAAACGTTGTTGCGGCCAATCTGCACGGCCAGGATGTTCTTCGCGGCCCCGCCCGGAATCAGCGCGGCGGACATCGGGTTGGTGGCGTCGCGCCGCGTCACGAGGTCGCTGATCTGCGCGCCCGAAATCCCGCGCAGGATCACGCGGCACGATGCCGGCACCTGCAACGCCCCCGGTTCGGTCAGGATCATCGCCATGTTGCCGCTGCTGGTCGGGTCGGTCGCCAGCGCGGTCGGGATAGCATTGGTGATGCTGTCGCCTTCCAGCACGAGTTGGCTGTCGATAGTCGGGATCGCGTAGTTCGCGACCATCGCCGCCGCGATAGCATCGGCCTGGGCATTGGTCAGCGAGGCATTCCACAATGCGAACTCGTAGAGGTCGAAGAAATCGCCCGCGAGGTTCGACTGGTTTGACCCCAGCGTGATCGCGTTCGAGGCCGCCGGCACGCCGCCGATCATCCCGCCCGTGCAGGCGGTGGAGGTGACGCCCGACTGCGCCACCACCACGCAATCGGCGTTGATGTAGAGCCGCTGGCCGCCGTTCGCGGTCGTGCGCGATGCCACGCCCATCACCTGCATCTGCGCGCCGGGAATGGCCTTGTAGCCGTTGGTCGCATCGTTGAACGCGCCGATGCCCGCGCCATAGAGCCACGGCGCGGAACTGCCCGTCACCACCTGCCGCAGCGTGCTGCCGCCGCTATAGGTCGTGTTGGTGGCATCGCTGGTATAGGCCGAATAGCGCGGGCTGAAGAAGTTCGCGGTGTTCTTGTGCAGGTGGACGCGCGCCACCATGAACACGCCCACCGCGCGCGCGGAAAGGTTGGTCAGCGCATTGCCGATGATCGCCGCGTCCGCGCCCCGGAACCGCCAGAACTTGCGGCCCAGCCCGTCCACCATCTGCACCGGGCCGACAGTCGCGCCCGAATAGTTGATGCCGGACAGCGCCGCCCGCCCGGCAAGGTCCGGGCAGGCCGTCACGCGGCTGCTGCCGTCCAGCGCCGCGGCCTGGCTGTTGGGATGGTACTGCACCGACGGCGCCAGCGCGAACGTCGTGGGAGACGCGCCCGGTGCCGGCGCTATCACGACGGCGCGCCTCGATCCGCCTCCCGTGATTCCGACACCGAAGCCAAAGCCGAAGCGCATCAGGCATACCCCACGATGGTGCCCGTCACGGTCGTGCCCGTGGCGCGGACATAGGCGGCGCGCACGGCCAGCACCTCGCCTTCGCGCACGGGATGCGCGACATCGCTGTCGCTGTTCACCGCGCGCAGCGTGATAACCCCGTCGCTGGGCGCGCGTATCGCCTTGGGAAGCGGGTCGAGCGCATTGCTGTTGTGCGGTGCGACAACAAAGCACATCCGCACGGGCGCCGTCAGCGAATCACCAAAAGTGGACAATCGGTCGCTCAAGTAAGCCTCCTTCATCAATGTTCATCTTTTGTTCTTTAACCGAATCGGTATCCTGTAGGACAGCGGTTTTCGCGTTGCCGCATCAGGAGGGCATTTCTGCGGGATCGCCCGCTTGGCACTCGACAAACCGGTGGATAGCTGGTTGGAATGCGTCCCGTGTCATCGACAGCGGGCAAAATCTCGACCATCCGGACGGTGGAACTGGCCCGCGGCATCGCGGCCATGCTGGTCGTCGTGTTTCACGCCAATGCCTCGGCGGACGAATTTGGCGCGCCGCACTGGTCGTGGCTTTCGTTCGGCGAACATGGCGTCGATTTCTTTTTCGTCCTCTCCGGCTTCATCATCACCGTCGCCCATGGGCGGGAAGTGGGCCAGCCCGGCGTGGCGCGCGCGTACCTGTTGAAACGGGCGATCCGGCTGCTTCCGCCACTGTGGATCATCGTGCTGGGCTGGGCAGCGCTGCGCACGATCATGGGCGTTGCGGTCGATCCGGCGATGGTCGCGCGCTCGGTCCTGCTATGGCCCTCGCTCAGCCCCACGCTGCCCACGGTCGTCTGGACCCTGCGGCACGAAATGCTGTTCTACGCGATGTTCCTGCTCCTGCTGGTCAACACGCGCGTCGGCCTCGGGGCCTTTGCCCTGTGGGGCCTCGCTTCGGTCGGGCAACTCGTCCTTGCCGCCAGGGGGCAGGCCATCGGCGGCCTTCCCTCGTTTTTCCTGTCGACCTTCACGCTTGATTTCATGATGGGCATGGGCGTCGGCCTGCTGCACGGCCGGCGCGCTTTCGCGCCCGGCTTCGCGCCGCTCCTGATCGCGCTCGCCGCGCTTGTCGCCCTCCTCGTCGCAGAGGCGCGGTTCGGCATTCACCGGGCCGGAACCATGGACTACACTTCGTTCGGCGCCACGTGGTGGACATTGCTGCTGGGTATTGCCTTTGCCGGCATCCTGCACGGCCTTGTCCGCATCGAACCGCGCGTCAGGGTGCCGCAGGCCGGGGTGTTCCTGGGCGCCGCATCCTATACCATCTACCTGCTGCACACGATCGTGAACTCTTTCACGCAGCGCGTCGCGGTCCATCTGCCATCGTCGCTGAAGGCGCTCGGCGCCGGCCATATCCTGCTGATCGTGGCCGGCACGCTGGCGGCCATGGCGTTCTATCTTACGATCGAAAAGCCGCTGACCCGCGCCCTGCGCCGGCGGCTGCTACCGCGTCACGCCGCCGCGACCAGCTCCGGCACGGCCGCCTCTTCCCGGTCCTCGCCCTGACGTCCGGGCGTCAACATCGGCACACCGAACGTCGCCAGATCCTCAATCCCGCGCACCCGCCGGTTCAGCAGTTCGACGATGATGGCGATCTGAACGCCAAGAATAAGGCCGATCACCGCGGCAAGTACGCCGATCAGAGTAAAGTTCGGCGCGGTCGGCTTGAACTCTGCGGTCGGTGCGCCAACGGGCGTCACTCCACCGTTGCTCACGTTCGCCTGCTGCGCCGTCGTAACGATACGCGCTGCAAGGCCACGCATCAATGAATCGTAGATGTATTCCTGATTCACCAGCATCCGGCCTTCCGCGAGAATTCCGCGGTCCGCCAGAAGCTGCTCGACCTTGTGGGACATCAGGGTGTCCACGCTCATGCTGGCGTTTTGCGCCCGGATCGGAGCCTGTGCGACAGCGGCCGCGGCGGCCCTCTGCTGGACAAGCGCTTGCACTTGCGGATGATTTGGCCCCAGTGTCGCCTGAGCTGTCGCCAGTGCCGCGTCGATGCGCGACAGCACGACGGCATTCCGCGCGGCCGCGCTTGATGCCGCCCCTGCCTTGGCCATCTGCCTCAGTTGATCGTCGCTGGCATTGGCAATCTGGTTAAGCCCATCCTCGTCGAAATTGCCGCCGTTCTCGTGCAACACCACGTTGTAACGACGCTCGAACGCCGCCCTCCGCTGCGATGCCTCCGTCCGCTGCGCCAGGAAACGTCGCATCTGGTCCTGCATGACCGAGAGAGCCCCGATTGCCGAAGCCCGTTGCTGACGGACGGACAACTCGATGTATGCTTGCCGCACGGCTTCCGAGAAGCGTTTCGATTCCTCCGGCGAGTTCGTGTACGCGAGGATATCGATCAAGTTCGAATCCGGGACATTGGTGACGAACAAGCCATTGCCCAGGTTCGTCACCAGCCGCCGTTCCGCCGTCAACGCCGCATAATCCGAAGGATTCGGTTTATTGGCTGGCAAATAGCCAAGAATGCGCGCCGCTCTTTCGATGACGGATGGATCCTGAATCAGCGCGGTCTGGGTCGCGATAACCATCTCAAAAGATCGCGGCGCGACAACAGCTCCCGTGATCGGATCTTTCGACAGGTCGATTACGATCCGGGTTTTGCCGGCATAGACATAAGGGCGCTGCCACGCGATTACGGCTGCTCCAGCCAGCACGCCAGCCAGCGTCAGCAGAACAAGCAGGCGCCGTGCCCACAGAATTCGGAGCCATTGCGTAAGAGACATATATGCTCGATGTCCGATCCTGCGAACTGTAAACCGATGATAAGCGGCTCAAGCTACGATCTATCTAAAATAGCAGCCTCGCCAAGGCAAGCGCATCACGTTCGCCTACATCGCCGTGGAACAGAGCGGGACACGGTCTATCCAGCTCAGCTCGTAATCCGATCCAGCGCCGGAATTCTGCTCAGGAAATACTTTTTCACAATGACCGGGCCGAACAGACCTGCCGTAAACATCGCTGCCAAGTATAAATAAAACATACCACCTTGCCATGAAAACACCCGATCCAGTGCGAACTTCGTCGCCCCTATGAAAAGAGTGTTCAGGAGGTATATCGCAAAGCTGTAATAGCCCAACCAATGCATCGACCGGTTGAAACGGGGCCAATCCCTGCGGCAAAGACCATGCAGGACCGCCAGCGACGCAAGGCCACACCCCAGGATCGAAACATGATAGATATGCAGTATTCTGGTCAGCACGATAACCATGCCGAAAACAATCGTTGACGAAATGAGGTAGCGATCGACGAACGCGGTCCACCGCGCCCGGTCATGCGCGATGATTCCGCCCACATAGAAGAAGATGCCGTAAAGCATCAGGCGATCGAGATAGAACATCTCGAGATGGACGATGGGCACGAAAGCAACGATCGGAATGAACAGGAGCGCCATGTGGAAGGGCGATGGAAACACCCGCCGGACCACGAGCGTCAGGACGACAATCTCGAACAGGACGGCCAGATACCAGATGAACTGCGCCGGGCTGGCGTGGGTTGTCCAGAACAGATCGACCACGCTCGCCTTCAGGCGAACAAGGTCTAAACCTTGCCCATGCAGCGCGCTCATTAGCAACTGGCCGGCCGTCAGTGCCAAGCCCAGCAGCAGGAAGGGCAGAAGCAGCCGGTGCGCCCTGGTCGCGATATAACGCACCGGCCGCGCCGCGCCCTTTTCATCCCCGCCCGTGTAATAGAAGATGAACCCGCTCAAAAACATGAAGAACGGCATATGGAATGCATAAATGGCCGTTCGCATCGCCACGAACCATTCAGCTCCCGGTGGCGGCGGCCCCACCAGCAAATGCCCCAGCACGACCAGCGAAATTGCCAGCCCCTTGGCACGGGTCACGTCATCAAGGCGTTCCCGGACCACCTTGGAAGAGCTTTCTGGTTCTGCAGTCAAGGTTTCCACATGCGTAGTCGGGATCGACGCAGCCGGCCGGCCAGCGCAATACAAATCTTGTCTTGGACCAATCGGTTGTATCCGCTAAACCGCAAATGGCAAGCGCCGATCGGCCGACGCGGATGCGCGCCAACAGACTGGCCGCTTCAATACTACGGGGAAGACGACCAGAATGTTTCGTTCGATCGCTGCCCGCCTGCCGTCGTCGGATCGGGATGGCTTGCCTGCGTTCACGCTGGGTAACTACCATCCGCCGGAACGCGGGCTACTTTTCAAGGTGGTCACCGGCCTTGGCATCTTCCTGATCGCAGCGCTGATCGGAGCCGCCATCGGCGGGCTGCCGATCAATCTGATCGCCATTCCCTTGCTGCCGGTCGTGGTGCTTTCGCTGATCATCATCTGGGTGATGCCGGAAAATAATCATCCGCCGGTCCGTTTCATGACCGCGACGTTCTTTGCCTATCTGGTCGCGGTCGTGCTGTGGCCATACTATCTGGCGGTGCAGATCCCGGGCCTGCCTTTGATCGAAATCCGGCGCCTGCTTATCGTTTTTTCCGTGCTCGCTTTCCTGCTGTGTTTTTCGACCTCTTCGAAATTCCGCAAGCAATTGACCGCGATCGCGCTCGAATCAAGAGTCGAGGTCAAGTTTCTGTGGGCGTTCGTCGCCTTTCAGGCCCTGTCCATTCCACTCTCCCCCTACCTCGCCCAATCGATGCAGACTTTCGTGAAGAACCAGTTGGGCTGGACTGCCACGTTCTTCATCGCCGCCTACGTGATGGTGCGCAAAGGCAATATCGATCTGTTTTCGAATATCGTCCGCATTCTCGCCATCGTGCTGGCGATCATGGGATATTTCGAATTCCGCAATCAACGCATTCTATGGGCCGATCACATTCCTTCTTTCCTGAAGGTAAGCGATCCGACGATGGCCATGCTGCTGGACCCCCGCTTCCGCAGCGATGAATATCGTATCGTGGGTCCGTTCTCGACCTCGCTCTCGTTCGCCGAGTTCATGGCGATGGCAATGCCTTTCTTCCTCCATTACATCTTCTATGGGCGGAAGATGTGGCTGCGCGCTGTATGCATCGTTGCCAACGCTCTGGTTTTCTACGCCATCCTGCTAACGCAGGCTCGCGTGGGCATCGTCGGCGTACTCGTTGCCCACGGCTTCTATGTCGCGATCTGGACGATCGACAAATGGCGTCAAGATCGATCGAACATCATCGCCGCCACCCTGCTCTATGCCATGCCTATCCTGGCCGCGCTATCGATGGCGACGGTCCTTTCTGTGCCGCGACTGCGCGTCATGACGATTGGTGGTGGCACCCATGCCGCCAGCACCGAAGGGCGGCTCGAACAGATGCGCGCCGCCATTCCGCTCATGATCAAGCGGCCGGTCATCGGATATGGTCCGGGGCAAGGAGGGCGGGTGCTGGGATATACCAATCCCGCGGGTGAAGCGTCCATAGACAGCTATGTTCTGATGGCGGCACTGAGCTATGGCGTGGTCGGTTTCATTGTCATGGCAATCATGCACGGCCTGTTCGCGGCGAAGGCAATTGCGGTTGGCCAAAAGCGATTTGGAGAGACCAGCGCCGCGTTGCCCGCAGCAACCGGTATTGTCGTGTGGATGGTGGACAAGATCGTTCTGGCGCAGGAAGACAGCGTATCGTTCGTCTACATGCTGATGGCTCTGGTCGCCGCTGCCGCTTATCGCCTGCAAATCGAAGGCGACGGGAAGGTCACTTCGATAGCAAACCTTCGCCCTTCTCCGGTTCCGGCAGAATAACGCAGCTTACCGAGGGCGACGTCCATCGACGTTGCCTGTCACCGTGCAATTCGTGCATCGTGTTGCACGGACGACAACCGCGTGCCTGGCACCAGCAGGCGTTTCGCCCCGATTGTTGCGGATTACGCAGTTGCGGCAATCGAAAACCGCCACACCCCAGGCGTATTGCCCTCGCGCCCAACTGTCCGCGATCGTGATACGGTCGAAGCCGCCATCATCGACGCCGTCTCGCACATGATTGAACGCCGTGAAACCCTGCATGTTTCCATCGGATCTGTTGCGAAGCAGCGTTACATCCTGTGTGACGCCGTATTTGGGCGACGACCACATCTGGATGCAATCCGGATGCGCCTCGCCGGTATTGAACGCGGAGCAACTGCTGTCGGTGATAGTCACACGCTGCGACGAGGCGATATTGACGCCATCGATCCGCATGTCGGTCAGCATCGCCCGCGTCACGCGCACATCGGTGGATCGGTCGATGACCATGCCTCGGATCGAAGAGCTGATGGCCACGTTCTCGAACGCCACGTTGCTGCTTTGCCGCACGAGAACCGCATACCCTTCTCCGCCCTGACCGAGCGCGCCGGTAAATGTTCCGCCCCGGATGTTCACGCCGCGCGAGGCGACGATGTTGAGCGTCAGCGATGCTCCGCTGGCGTCGATCGTGATCGGCCTGCTCCATGTCTTGCGGACGATCATCACGCGCCCGTAACGGCCGGGGGCCAGTTTGATCACTGCGCCCTGCTGGGCGGTCTCGATCGCCTGCTGGGCCGTGGCTGGAGTAACCGTGGCAACCGCCGCGGCCATGAATGCCAGGATCATGACGTCTCCTTCACATCTGAACGATCGACGGCCCGTTTCTCCTTATACGCCGGTTCTTTGCGGTGCCATGAATAATATCGGCCTGGCGTGCTGCATCGCGGTATTGCCTTGCCCGGAGAGGGCGGGCAGGGTGCGCGAAGAGGCAGCCGCACCGGGGATACAAGCGCCAGTCCTATGAACCATCGCGATCCATTGGTCAGCATCGTCATCCCCGCCTACAACGCGGAAGCGTGGATCGCCCAGACGCTGGAAAGCGTGCGGGCGCAGACCCATGCCCATCTCGAGATCATCGTGGTCGATGACGGTTCGACCGACGGCGGCCCCGCCATCGTGGAGCGGTTCGCCGCCCACGATCCCCGTATCCGCCTGGTACGGCAGGTGAACGGCGGTGTCGCTCGCGCACGCAACAACGGCTGGCGGCAGGCGAAGTCGGACTACATCGCCTTCGTCGACGCCGACGACCTGTGGACGGACGACAAGATCGAGCGCCAGCTCGCCACGCTGCTCGCCGCAGGGCCGGACACCGGCCTTGTGTACAGCTGGTACGTCATGATCGACGCGCACAACCGCGTCACCTATCGCGGCGAAGGGCCACGCCACGCGGGCCGGGTGCTCGATACCCTTCTCACCAACAATTTCATCGGCAACGGCAGCGCAGCCCTGGTGACGCGCGCAGCGCTGGAAGCCGCCGGGGGCTTCGAACCCGCGCTGCGTGACAATGACGCGCAGGGCTGCGAGGACATCTTGTTCTATTGCCGTGTCGCCGAACACTACGCCTTCGGCGTCGTGGAGGACTACCAGATCGGTTACCGGCAACTGCCCGACAACATGTCGAGCAACCTGCCGCGCATGCTGCGTTCATGGGTGATGACGCTTGATGAAATCCGCGGCCGCCATCCCGAAAAGCAAGCGCTGATCCGCGCGGGACTGCGGGGCTATGGCATCTGGGTCGTGCGGCGCGCCGTTCACCAGCGCAGGCTGGCGATGTTGTTGCACGTCATCGCCCTCACCGCGCGCCAGTCGCTTCCGCTCGCCGCTTCCATGCTGTTCTCGGTGGTGCCGGCGACCGTGATCGAACAACTCAGATGGCGTTTCGCAAGGCCCGGAACGGCGGCCCCCGCACCATCGCAGCGCCAGGCCGATCCCCTGCCCTTCCCGGTCGGCAGCCTGTTCAGCCCAGCAACCGCGCAAAGGCCTCGAGGCTGATCCCGCCCCGCACTTCCTGACGCCGCAACACCAGCGGATCGGCATCCCGGCCAATCACCCCGTCAAAGCAGGTCAGCCCGATATCGTAACCGCACTGACGCGCCATGTCGCGCACCAGCGGGTCGAAATCGCCGAATGGATAGGCGATGGCCCGCACCGGCATGTCGAGCTTCGCCTCCAGCGCCGCCCTGGATCCAGCCAGTTCCCGAACCAGCGTTTCGGGCGATAGCGCCGTCAGCGGCAGATGCATCGCCCCGTGCGATCCGATCGAGACATCGCAATGCTTCAGCGCGCGGATCTCGTCCCAGCCGAGCAACGGCGCGGGATCGCCGTGCGTGCTGTCCCAGTCCGCCGTCAGGCCGACCTTGCCCGTCGGCACGAACAGCGCGGCAGGGAAGCCGTAGCGGTGGAGCAGCGGCAGCGCATGATCCAGGAAATCACGCGTCGCATCGTCGAAGCTCAGCAGCACCGTCTTTTCCGGCAGCGGGTGGTTCCAGAACAGCGCCTGCGCCATCCGTTCGATCGACAGGCCCCGCCAGCCATTGTCGCGCAACCAGGCGAGCTGCGCCTCGAACGCGGCGGGATCGGTCCGCCATTGCGCCAGGCCGGGCGGGCCATCGGCGGCGATCCGGTGGTACATCAGGATCGGGAAATCGTGCCAGCCATCGCCCGCTCCGATCTCCGCCCCGCCCCGCCAGCGCACCTGCTCGGCCACGCGCGGCGGCAGAGGATGGGCCGTATCGCCCACGATGATCTCGGGCGCACCGCCGCCGGCGGCCTTCTCGAACCGCTGGATGCGGTAGAGCGGGGTCTTGAACTCGGCGGTCAACCGCAGGGCCGGGTCGGCCGCGAAAACCGCGCCGATGCCCTTGGCGCCAAAGTGGTGCGGCCAGCCGAACCCCGTGCGGTCCGGCTCGTCCACCAGCAGATTGGCGTGCGCGGTCACGAACCTGCCGCCCGGTTTGAGGTGCGCGCTGACCCGCGCGGCGAAACGCGCCAGGGTCTCCGCGTCTTCCAGATAGTACAGCACTTCGCTGCAGACGATAAGATCGTAGAGCCCCGGCGGCTCGTCGGTCAGCAGGTCAAGCTGCTGGCAGGCGATGTTGGGCAGATCCTTCAGCGCCTGCGCCGCGCGCGCAACCGCCAACGGGGCGATGTCGGTCGCGACGATGCGGTCGCTGAACGGCGCCATGCGGCGGGTGAATTCGCCTTCGGCGCAGGCGATCTCCAGCACGTCGCCAAAGCGCTGCCCATCCGCCAATACAGCGGTGATCAGCGCGATCGTCTGATCGTACTTCAACGCTTCGTAGTTGTTGCGGTAGTCCCACGGGTCCTTGCTGGCGAAGATGCCTTCCCAGTAGGCTTCCTGCTTGTAATCGACTTCCTCGCCCGGCGCTGGTCCGGTGCGGGGACCATCGCCGCGTTCGGCATCGGCCTGCGCGGCGACGGTTTCCCGCACCTCCGCGATGATCCGCGCCATCCTGCCATCCGCCTCGCGCACGAAGGCGTTGCCCGGCACGGCGTCGTAGAGCAGGTCCACGATGTCCTCGTAAGGAGGCCGGCCCGCCGCTCGCCCCCGGTTCCAGCGGTCGGCGCGCCATTGCTGGGCTTGCGCCCGCCAAAGCCGCTTAAGCGCCGTCGGGGAGAGATAGCGCCCTTTCCAGCGCCGCAGCGGTCCTTGCGTCAGCCGCCGCCACGCCAGAAGCCGACGCAGATCGGGCGTGTCCACCAGCGCGCGAATCTCGCTCGCCAGCGTCTGCCCGGAAATCGCCCCGAAGATGATCCGGTCGAACCGGCCCAGTTCCTTCCCGTCGAAGCGGACGATACACCGCAGGCGGCCCACATTCGGCAGGACGAGATCGGGAATGCTGTCCGCCAGATCGATGACCTGCTGGTGCATGGAACCGATCGTGGCCGTCACATCGGCGGGCAACGCCGCCAGCACCCTGCTTTCCAGATGGTAGCCGATACGCCGGCCCAGCACGCCGGAGCCCGATCGCTCGTCCAGCCAGGCCAGCAGCGCCGCGATGCCGGGGCCAGCCTTCGCCCAGAGCGCCGGCCACGGCTCCCCTTCAAGGCAGGCGCCGACGACAAGCCCGTCTTCCAGAATCACCGAGGCCATCGCGACATCGATCGCGGCGGGCAGCGGCTCCGCAACGCTGTCGATCAGGGGAAGCGGATCGCCGCCGCGTCCGATCGCCGCCGCCGCCGTCCAGATCGCGTGCGACCATACGGCATCCGCCAGTCTCTCCGGCGCTTCCCCCCGCGCATGGGCCGGGGCGGGCTGCGTCACGCGCGCATCGGCGGCGTGGCCGCGCCGGATCACGGCCAGCCCGTCGGCCAGATGCCGCCCGCTATCGCTCGACAGCGACTGCGGGCGCACATGGACATCGGCCCAGACACCGGGAACCGCCGCAAACACCACGCCCGTCCGGGCAATGCGCTGCCAGAGGTCCCAGTCCTCGCATATTCTGAGCGAAGGATCGAACGCGCCCGCTTCCACGATATGCCGCCGCCGCGTCATCGCGCTGTGGATCGCGAACGGGCACCCCCGCGCCGCCGCCGCAAAAGGCGATGCCAGCACACGCGCGGGATGCGGGGTCCACCAGGGCTGGCCATCGCGGAAGCGCCGCCAGCCACCGTGCAGCAAGCCGGCCTCCGGCGTTGTCTCCGCTGCCTTCAACATCCGTTCCAGATGGTCCGGCGCCAGCACGTCATCGGCGTCGAGGAAGATGATCCATTCGCCGGACGCGGCCGCGATGCCGCTGTTGCGCGCCGCGCCGGCGCCGCCGTTGTCCTGCCGGATCAGCCGGAAACGCGCATCCGCTTCGGCAAAGCCCTGGGCAATCGCGGCGGTCTCGTCACGCGATCCGTCGTCCACGATGATCGCTTCCCAACCGTCATGGCTTTGGGCCAGCACGCTCCGCAGGGTTCGATCCAGGGTTCCAGCATTGTTGTAGGCCGGGATGATGATCGAAATATCCGGCATGCCGGTCCTGTTCCTCACTGGTTGATCATGCCATTATTTGCCGGACGCACCAGACAACATGGATTCACCTTCATTCAATCAATAGCAGATAAAAATTTTCCTGCTTTGGCTTTTTTGTGCGGTGCGATAACAGCATGCGGGTGTCGTGCTGCCGACTTGTACGGCTTCTTCGGGGGGTAGTGAGATTGTCAGTGGCGCGGACAGACCGGACGGCGCGGGCCGGATGCCGGCTCCCGAAGCCGGAGACCGGCGCCCCATGATCCGGCAACGCTCGCACGATCTTGCGCATTGGCGCGACCTGCTGTTCGAACTCGTCAGCCGCGATCTGAAGATCCGCTATCAGCGGTCGGCGATCGGGCTTGGCTGGTCGCTGATGAAGCCCCTGAGCCAGCTTCTGATCTTCGCCACCATCTTCACCTCGGTCCTGCCGCTCAACATCCCCAACTACACGACCTTCGTCTTTGCCGGCGTGCTGTCATGGGCATGGTTCGGCGCATCGCTCACCTCGGCGGCGGTTTCCGTAACCGGCAACCGCGAGATGGTCCGCCGCCCCGGCTTCCCCGTACATCTGCTGCCGGTTCTCACGATCCTCAGCAACGGCGTTCATTTCCTGCTGGCGCTGCCGTTGCTCGTCGCGTCCTCGTGGATCGAAACCGGCGCTCCCGGCCTTTCCATGCTGGCGCTTCCCGCCGTGATCCTCGCGCAGTTCCTGCTCACGCTCGCCTTCGCCAACCTGATCGCCGCGATCCATGTCTATTTCCGCGACGTGGAGCATCTGGTGGGCATCGCCATCATGCTCGGTTTCTATGTGACACCCGTGTTCTACCGGCCACTCGACAGCAGCCATCATTTCGCCTTCCTCACCACCTGGAACCCGATGGCCTGGGTGCTGGAAGGCTATCGCGCGATCTTCCTGCATCACGCCTGGCCCGATCCATGGATTTTCGTGAAGCTCCTGGCCCTTTCGATCCCGCTGCTTGTGTTCGGCGCGTGGTTCTTCAGCCGGGTCAGCGCCCGCTTCGTGGACGAACTATGAGACAGGGCGCCATCGTCGTCAGCGACCTGGGCAAACGGTACCGCAGCCGCGATGGCGGGCGCCCGACCACGCTGAAGGGCTTTCTGCTTTCCGGCTACAGGGGCGAGAAGCCGGAAAGCTTCTGGGGCCTGCGCCACATCAGCTTTTCGGTGCCGCGCGGCCGCGCGGTCGGCGTCGTTGGCCTCAACGGCGCGGGCAAATCCACGCTGCTGCGGCTGATCGGCGGCGTCGGCAAACCCGATGAAGGCACGATCAAGGTGCAGGGCCGGATCGGCGCGCTGCTCGACATCGGCGTCGGGCTGACCGAAGACCTGACCGGCCGCGAAAACGTCTATCTGCTGGGGGTAATCGCCGGCATGTTGCGGTCCGAAGTGACCGAACAATTCGACGCCATCGTCGCCTTCGCCGAACTGGAAGACCATATCGACGCGCCGGTACGCACCTATTCATCGGGCATGCGGATGCGCCTGGCCTTCTCGGTCGCGGTTCACACCCGCCCCGAAGTCCTGCTGATCGACGAAGTGCTGGCGGTGGGCGACAAGGCTTTCCAGCAGAAATGCTTCAACCGCGTCGCCGATATCCGCGCCTCGGGCTGCACCATCTTCCTCGTCTCGCACGATGTCTCGCAGATCGAGGCGCTGTGTGACGACGTGCTGTTCCTGCAGGGCGGTCACCTGGTCGCCTATGGTCCGTTGCAGGAAACGCTGGCGCTCTATTCCGCCGCCGTCGACGCCAAGGTCGCGGCCACCGAGCACGTGCTGCCCCCCCTGCCCGAAACCGCCAACGATGGGCTGGAAGAAGGCGTCAACCGCTATGGATCGGGCGAGATGCAGATCCATTCGGTGCAACTGCTCGATACCGCCGACGCGCCGGTGGACGTGTTGCGCAGCGGCAGCATGCTGCAGATCCGGTTCGACTACCGGGGTAGCGCCACCGTTCGCAACCCGGTCGCGCTGATCGGCATCTATGGCGACGATGATAGCTGCTGCTACGAAACCAACACCCAGATCGCCAATATTCCGCTGGCGATGCCCGCCGGCCGGGTGAACCTCACGCTCGAACGGATCGACCTTGCGCCGGGCAGCTATCACGTCACCGTCGGGCTATTTTCGACTGACTGGCAGCAGGTCTATGATTATCATGCGGAAGTCTATCCGCTGCGGGTGATCGGCACAGGCCCCACCAAGGGCCTGCTCAATCCCCCGGTCCGCTGGATTGCCGACTGATGGCCTTCGCGGTTCTCGATCTCGACATCGATCATCTTCCCGAACGGATCGACAGCGAGCCGGGCCAGGAAGGCGCGGTGGTGCTGCTCCGGATCGATGGCCAGCCCTGCGGGCAGGCGGTGCTGTGGCACCATGCGGCCGACCGCGCCCTGCCCTTGCGCGAGCGTCTTCTGCGCAATGCCAATTCGTCGTTCTGGGAACGCTGGACCGAACGCGCGCTGGGCGTTTCCCATCCCGATCCCGTGCCCGTGGCGCTCCCCAGCGCCACCGTGGTCATCTGCACGCGCGAACGCCCGGAAGACCTTGAACGGTGCCTCGCCGGACTGGTGGCGATGCCCGACGATCCGGACATCCTCGTCATCGACAACGCGCCCGCCACCGATGCCACCCGCGTGGTCGTGGAACGCTTTCCCACGGTTCGCTATCTTCTCGAACCGCGCCCCGGCCTCGACTACGCGCGCAATACCGCAATGGAAACGGTCACGGCGGAGATCGTGGCCTTCACCGACGATGATGCCGTGCCCGATCGCCTGTGGCTGCGCACGCTGCTGCGCAATTTCGAAGATCCGATGGTGATGGCGGCGGGCGGCCTCACGATGGCGCTGGAACTGGATACCGAAGCCCAGATCCACTTTCAGCGCATGGGCGGCTTCGGACGCGGCTTCAAGCGCATCGTGCATGACGGCGTCAGCACTGATCCGTTCGAGAGCTGGAAAGCCGGCGCCGGCGTGAACATCGCCGTCCGGCGATCGGCCGTGGAAGCGATCGGCCTGTTCGATCTTGCGCTTGGTGCGGGCACGCGGGCCATGGCGGGTGACGAAACCGACATGTTCCGCCGCCTCCTCGCCGCCGGCTACAGGATCGCCTACGATCCGCAGGCGCTCAACTGGCATCGCCACCGCAGGACGATGGATGAACTGCAACGCCAGATCTACGGCTATGAATGCGGATCGTTCGCCATTCTCACCAAGGCGCTGCTGTTCGAAGCCAATCCCCGCGCGCTGGCGCACATGGCCCGCTGGATGCGCGCGAATCTGCCGGTGCTGGCTCGATCCTTCCGGCGCAGCCGTCGCGGCCCCCTGCCCTTCAACGTCTCGCTGACGCAGGCCAGGGGCGCCCTGATCGGCCCCGTGCGCTATCTGCAGGCGCGCCGGAAAGTCCGCCATGGCTGACGCGTCCTCCCCCGAAATCAGCATCATCGTGCCATCGCACAACCGGTGCGATCTGCTGCGCCAGGTGCTGGATGCCCTGTCCGCGCAGAGGCCGGGCACACCGTCGTTCGAGGTTATCGTCGTCGCCGATGGCTGCCGGGACGGGACGCAGGCCATGCTGGCCAGCCATGCCGTGCCCTATCCGCTCCATATGCTGGAACAGCCCGGAGTAGGCCCGTCCAGGGCGCGCAACGCCGGCGCTAAGCGGGCCGGCGCCGATCTTCTCCTGTTCCTCGATGACGACGTGATGCCCACGCCCGGCCTCGTCGCCGCGCACTGGGACATGCATCGCGCCCGTCCCGGCGGCGCGGTGCTCGGCCCTTATCCGCCCGCCCCCCATGCCTCGGGCGACCGCTTCCGGATCAGCGCGCGGCGCTGGTGGGACGCGCATTTCGCCGAACTGGCGCGCCCCGGCCACCGCTTCACCTATATCGACCTGCTGACCGGCAACCTGTCGCTTGCCCGCGCACTGTGGGACGCGGTGGGCGGGCTCGATCCGCAATTCGCCCACGCGCGCGAGGATCTCGAACTCGGCGTGCGCCTGATCAAGCACGGTGCACCGCTGCACTATGCGGCGGACGCGATCGGCTGGCATCAGGAATATTTGACCACATCGCCCCGCAGCGCGCTGCGCCGCGCCAAGGAAGAAGGCCGCTCCGATGCGCTGATGACGATCAAGCACCCGGACATGGCCCCCGCGCTCAAGGCCGCCCGCCAGCTTCGTCGGAAAGGGCGCGCCAAGGCGATCAAGTACGCGATCATCCGGCGTACCGGGTTCATCGACCGCCCGCTGATGGCTGTCGGCCCCGGTCTCCTGACCATGGTCGAACGGCTGGGCCTTGTCAGCGTCCGCCGCCGGCTTGAACACATCCTGCGCGAATATTGCTACGCGCGCGGCGCGATCGAAAGCCTTGGCCCGCGATGGAGCAGCTTCATCGCCGAACCCATGCCCCGCATTCCGCCTCCAGAAATCGACATCGACCTCTCGCACGGTCTGGACGCGGCCGAGCGCCGCCTCACGGAATTCCGGCCGGCAAGCGCACGCATCCTGCATGGCGAAATGGAAATCTGCGTTCTGCCCTGGGCGCCGATCGCCGAACGCTGGAGCGGACATCATCTGCGCCCGCATCTTGCCCGTCACGCCACGCGCGCGATCATCCCGTACCTCGCGGCGCAGACCGAAGGTGGCGAAGCGGAAAACTGGGCCTCGCTCGATGCGCTGCCGATGATCGGCGTCAAGGACTTCTGGGCGCAACTCTTCGAAGCGCAACGTCAATGGAAACGGCCCGCATGAACGCCCCTGTTCCGCACCCCGTTGGCATCGCGGCACGCTTGCGCGTCCTGATCGGCAATGTGCTGAACAACGGCATCATGCCATCGCAGACCGCCAACGCGGCCGAAGCGCAAGATGTGGCGCGCGGCTATCTGCTGATGTGCGTATTCTATATCCACGCGATGATCGGCGTGGCCCAGCACATGGGGGACAACGCCTGGTATTCGCTGATCCAGCTCAAGCTGCTGGCTCCCGATGTTTCGGCCTTTTTCTTCCTCAGCGGCATGGCCGCCCCCGCCCTCGGCAAGAAGGGCTTCCTGCCGGTGCTGCGCCAATCGATCGTGCTGCTACTTTTCGCCATCGTGTCACACGTTATCGGTTTCCTGATCATGCTGGCCGGCGTCGGCTTTCCCACGCCATGGGATGCCATCAAAGGGCTGGTCAGGCCCTTGCTCATCGGCACGGAATACAGCAGCTTCGTCGCATGGTTTTTCGTCGTGCTGGCGGCTGCCCGGCTGTTTGCCTACGCCTTCCTGCGCTCCAAACCGGCGTTTCTGGGTGTCGCCGCGCTGACCGCCGCGATCATCTGGGGCGCCGGGAAAGCCGGGGTGCCCGACAACATCTACGAATGGCGCAACTGGCCCACCGCCACCCTCTTCTTCCTGATCGGGATGAAGCTGCCGCACGGGAAGAAGATTCCCAACTGGGCGGCGGTAGCGGCGCTGATCGCGTCGGTCCTACTGGCGATGGTCAATCGCCACGGCCTGTTCCGCATCGGCCCGTGCTTCACCTGCGACCTGCGGTTCGTGCCACAGCCGATGGTGGGGCAATACGGTTCGATTTTCGCTTATGTACCCCAGCAACTCCTGTTCATCGCCTTCCTGATCTGGGCCGGGCAGCGCTCCGCCGGGATGATGATCGGCCGGGTGGCGCGCTTCTTCGGCAAGGCATCCCTGCCGATCCTGCTGCTTCACGGCTGGGTGCTGCTCACGCTCTATCCCGGCATGCTGGCGGGCATGCCCGCGTGGGAGACCCCGTTCCTGTTCGTCGCCATCTTCAGCAGCGCCATCGTCGTCCACGCGCTGCTCTATGTCTGGCTTGCCGTGCCGCTCAACTGGATCCAGATTTTCATCTTCCGGATCAGCCACATCGGCCAGCAGAAAGCGCCACGGCGCACGGTCGCCCGCCGCTGAAGGCAGCGCATGCCGCCTAGGGTCCTGCCCCTAACGCGCCTGCTTCGGACCGAAGCCCGGCTGATATTCGATCACGGCTTCCTTGCGCAGCCGGTCCACCATGGCCTTGACCACCGTTTGCTGCCCCTGCCGCAACAGGGCGGCGCGCGCCGCGCGCTGCTGTTCTTGCGGTCCGCCCGGCAGCGGGCTTCGCGAAAGCACGGCATCGACGCTGGCCGTGGCACCATCGACGGTCAGGACCGGCTGCCCGATAGGCCGCCGCTCCAGCGCCTCGGCTTCGCCAAGGCTCAGCCCGCGCGAATCGATCGTCTGCTCATCGCGCCGAAAACCGAGGCCGGCAGCACCCAGCGCCTTGGCCACCGCATCGATGCTTCCCGCCGTCCGCAACTGCGGCACGGCCTCAAGCGCACGCGGATCGAAATCGATCCGGTCCATCAGCAGGATCGTCCGCCGCGCGAACATCTGCGGATTGGCATCGATGTAGCGCGTGAGCGCGGCAGCGTCCGGCTCTCCCATCCGGTCGGTCAGCCGGCCGGTCAACTGGCTTGCCAATAGCATTTCCTCGATCCGCCGCCGGTCCGCCAGATAGTCGGGCGAGCGATCGACCAGCGCCTTGCGCGCTTCCGCCGCCAGCAGCTTCCGGTCGATCAGTTGCGCGATCAAACCGCCCTGCACCGCCTTCAGGTCCGCCTCGGCATAGTTGCCCTGGGCCTTCAACTCGGTCATCAGTTCGCGGCGCGTGATCTCGACGCCGTTGACGCGCGCCACCACCTGTCCCTGCGGCTCCGCCTCGTCGGCACAACCCGTCACCAGGGCGACAAGGAGCAGCCCCAGGCCCTTTCTAACCATGGCCCAGCAACACCTTTCGTCCTTCCGTTCCGATCGCACCCAGCAGAGCCGCGTTGAACCGCTCCGCGATCGCCAGCGCCTCGTCCGCCTCTCCCCCGATCACCGAAAGGCGCGCCAGAACCCCAAAAGGTAGGGTTCCCGCCAGGTTGTCGCGCACCACTTTCAGGCGTTGCCGCAAGGGCGAGACGGGAAACGAATCGCCCACACGCACCCAGAAATAGACATGCTCCGTCCGGTCCTCGCGCCGCGCCGTCAGGAAGCAGGCCTGGCTGCCCGGCGGAACCGGCCCCGTCAACGGCACCCTGCGCACAGGGGATATGCCGAAACCGACGGCGGGATAGCATTCCTCGGGGCGATGCACCGCCAACCCCGCGTCCTGCGCCGAACCATAGGCAATCAACAGCATCACCGGCCGAGCATCGGGCGCGCTGTACACCCGCGTCAACACATCGGCATAAGTCGCCTCGCGCAGTTCGCTTTTGGGCGCAAGCACGAGGCCGCTGGCGCTCACATAGCGATAACCGCCGATGGTCTGCGGCACGACCCGCTCCAGCAGGCCCGCCGGCACGGACAGCGCGCCCTGCCGTGGCCGCAACGCCAGGGCAGCGCCCGCCGCGCCCATCAGCAAGCCGCCCAGCAGCACTTGCCGCCGATCGATTCGCACGCCTTCCGGCCTCCTCACCCCGGCCCCGCTCACGCGCGCGCCAGCCTTCTGCGCAACGGCGACAACGCCGCGTCGATGCCCATCAGCGCGATCAGCGCCACGATGAACATCAGCATCCCGGTCGTGCCATGCAGGAAACCCTGCGCCACCGCGTCGCCCATCGCATGCGTCATCAGCATCAGGATCAGCACGCGCGCCAGATTCGCCAGAACCGCCACCGGAGGCACCACCAGCGCGAGTATCGCGGCATACCGCCAGTCCGCCCGATGGCGCAGGTAGATGTAGAACATGCCGATGGCGAACAGGCTGAACAACGAATTGAGCCCCGCGCAGGCATCGGCCATGCGCAATTCGTACTGATCGATGTAGAGATCGACACCACTTCTGGCGACGTCAAAGCCCGTCATCCACAGAAGATCGACCGAGACGGTTGAAAGCCAGTCGGTGAGGAAATCGGTCAGCGGGGCCGTGACCCAGCTTGGCGGCGGCACCGCCCACAGCAGGTACAGCAGCGGGAACCACAGCGCACGCATCGCCGCCATTCCGGCAATCGCGTAGAGCACGGACATCAGGCTCAGCGCCATGCTGATCCACAAGGGCCAGACCGCTCCCACCGTCATCGCCAGAACATAGACCGCCAGCAGCGGCAACAGCGCGCCGACCGCGAAGCGCATGTCCCCCCGCCCCGCCGGCGCCCGCAGCCATTCCCGCCAGAGCAGCCACAGGCCGCTGAGCAGCACGATCGGCCCATGCGCGCCCTGCGACGTGGACCAGGTTTGCCTGGCGACCATGACCAGCGCCGATCCGGCAAAGACCGCGATCGCCACCAAAAGAACCGCATTGGCGCGTATCCACGGCAATTGCGGTCGCGGGAACCCGAACGCCAGACCCGCGTTTGCCGATCTGGAAAGAGAGATGGATGGTGCCAGGCTCACGATGGCTTGTGTAACAGGCATCACTAGGGGTTAAAAGGACCGTACAGGGTCGCTTGCAACGACAAAAATGCATCACGGAACGACGGGGTGTTCCCGCCGATTGTCGCTGATGCGAAGTTCGTGATACACAGTCATTGGAATGACTTAATCTGCGGGAGGCCGAATGTGGCGACTGTGACGGGGAGCGGGGCCGCCATGAAAGGTGAGCCAGAGAAGAAGCAGGCCTGGCTTCGCCCCGTGGGCGTGGCCTGGGTGGCGCTGGCCGTCGTTTACTTCCTGTGGGAAGCCTGGAGCTATACCGGTCTGTTCGCCCGTCTTTCGGAATGGCAGTTCGGCAGTTTTCGGCAGAGCTGGCCAGCCGTTACCTTCCTGGCGCTGGCGCTGCTCTTTGCCGTTCCCGGCCTTGTCGCCGTTGTGCTGGGCGCGCGCCGCAAAGAGGAAGATCACGAGCTCACCACGGCCGAAGAACAGGACAGGCTCCTGGCCAAGTCCATCCGCTTCGGCCGCATTCTCACCTATCTGGCGTCGGGCTTCGCTATCGCCTCGCTCGTTTCGCTCGCCGGGATTCTGACACTGCCGGGGTCGGGCGGACAGCAGCAGGAAATCACGGTCGGGGCGCCGGGTTCGACTCAACCGTCGAACGGTTCCGCGCGCCTGACCGGCCGCGTCGTGTTCGAACGCACGGCAACGCTGGGACAGGATCTGATCCTGACGGACAAGCAGGCACGCTTCGCGCCCATGCTTCCGGCAAGCGGCGAAGGTCCTGTGCAATACTTCGTCCAACTCGCTCCGTATGAAGGCACCGGCGATCGCCCCGGCGATCCGGTGATGAGCGTTTCGGGCATTCTGATGCATGATGCATTGCCCGGTGCGATCGAGACCCTGTACCGGAACGCCGGCGTTGCCATGGCCGCAAAGCCCTATGTGCTCTATCGCTACCAGGGCACGATGCGCCGCCCCTACTATCTGGCGGCCTTCCAGACCGGCTGCATCGCCGTAGTGCTTTTCCTGCTCGCTCTGGTGCAACGGCGCCACGTTCGCAAGCTGGCCGGGCAGAACGCACCCGCCGATTCCCTGACCGCAACGAAATAAGCAAAGGTAAAACTGCGGTTAACCAGACCGGCCTACCGTCTGTTGAGATGCGACATGCGAAAAGCCAGGTATGTTCGCGTCGCTCGACCTTCACTCCTGCCTGGCCGGCTCGCTGATGGCTTTCGCCGTCGGCGTGGTTGGCCTTGTTCACGGTGAACCCGGCGACTCAGCTCCGGCACCGATGGAACCGGCGGCCCGCGCAGTCATGGAGCCAGTGGTCGCCTCATTCGCCAGTCCCTCCACCAGCGGACGCAAGGTCACGCGGTCGACCGACGGCATGTTCTACATCACCTGCATGATCGATGGAAAACCGGTGCGCTTCCTGGTCGATACCGGGGCAAGCGTCACCGTCCTGACGGAACAGGACGCCGCGCTGGTAGCGGCCAGCCTTGATGCGGAGACCGGCGAAAGCAGTCTTTCCACGGTCGGCGGCCAGGCCAGCGCCCGCCAGGGGCAGCTCGACGGGCTCGTCATCGCCGGCCGTAAGCTGCCGCCCATTCGTGTCGCGGTTCTGAGCACCGGCATCAACGTGTCGCTGCTGGGGCAGAACGCGCTGTCGAAGCTCGGCCCGATCACGTTCGACAAGGACGTGATGACACTACGCTAAGTCGGATCGACCGAACCGTTTCAGCAATGATCCGCCAGAACGCTCCCGATCGGATCAGGCCCGCGCCACGGCGGCCTTGCGCTGCTTGCGGCGCGCAACCCAGCCGGCAATGCCCATCCCCGCCAGCATCATGGCCCACGTCTCGGGTTCCGGCAGCGGTTCGGCTGGCGTGGTGGGAGTGCCGGGATCGGTCGGCGTGGTAGTTGGCGGCGTTGTGGGCGTTGTAGTCGGCGGTGTGGTCGGATTGCTACCCGCCACGATGTCCGGCCCGGTCGGCGCTGTCCCGCCAATACCGGGAGTGCTGAAATTAGCGGGCGCTGCCGCACCAGGGCTGCCCGCACCGGGGGTTGAACCACCGGTCACGCCCGGCGCCGTTCCCGCCGTTTGCGGAGCAAGGCCGGCAACCTGGGGATTGCCAGCCCCCGGCGTGCCCTGATTTCCAACCGGGCCAGGAGCCACGAAATTGCCCGTGGCCGGCGCTGCGCCAACCGGAGCCGTGCGGCCGTTCAACAGGTTGCCGGTGCCAAGCCCGACGGGACGGTTCACGGGTGCGGCAAGATTGCCGAACCCGCTGTTCGCGAGCGCAGCGAGAGCGGCCGGATTCTGCGTGACAGCCGCCGCCACATCTCCGGGAATGAACATGGCGCGGACAAGGCTGTTGCCCGAAGCCGCGCCGAACACCGTCAATGCGATGATCGCATAAGTCCAGCGCTGCCGGCGCAGCTCGCTCTTTCCATTGATTCCGCCAGAGATCACGACAATTCCCCTAATTCCCGCTTGGACACGCCCCAACCCCTGAAACGTCGGTTTTTAAAGAAACTTCCCCTCAAAGGCGAATCATTTCATCACGCACCCGCCCGGTTTTGAGACAGGTCTCCTGAATGTTGCCCGACTCCGGGACAGTCAACCTCGCTATTGCCCCATTTCGTCGCTTTTCCCGCACGGCGTTTTTTTGCGCTGCAAAACAGAACTGGAAATCAACGGACATCCCGCCTACCCTTTGCCCATCGTGAAATCCTCAAGAAGAAGCGGCACAGTTCGGTGGAAACAAAGCCATTACCAATCGACGGTCTCGTGGAAATCCAGCCGAAGCTGCTGGGTGACGCGCGTGGCTACTTTGCCGAAACATTCCGCCAGAACTGGTTTGACGCACACGTCGCGGACGTCGATTTTGTTCAGGAGAACCAGTCGCTCAGCAGTGCGGTGGGAACAATTCGCGGCCTGCATTTCCAATCGCACCCCCACGCCCAGGGCAAACTGGTGCGTTGCGTTCAGGGCGCGATCTTCGATGTCGCGGTCGATATCCGCAAGGGATCGCCGACCTTCGGCCAGTGGGCGGGCGTGACCCTGAGCGCGGAAAGCTGCAACCAGTTGTGGATTCCCGAAGGCTTCGCGCACGGCTTTTGCACGCTCGCGCCCGATTGCATCGTGTCCTACAAAGTCACCGGCTACTACAACCGCGACCACGATCTCGGCCTGTCCTGGAACGATCCGGACATCGGCATCGCCTGGCCCGCGGAGGCCGACGCCGGAACCCTGTCCGCGAAGGATCAGACACAACCGACCCTCAGCGCATTGCCGCATTACTTCGATTATCAAGGAGAAGCCCGATGACGCGCGTGATCGTAACCGGCGGCGCCGGTTTCATCGGTTCGGCGCTTGTCCGCCATCTGGTGCTCGAGCGCGGCTTCGAGGTCCTGAACATCGACAAGCTCACCTATGCCGGCAACCTCGCTTCGCTGAAGCCGGTGGAGGGGAACCCGCTATATCGCTTCCGGCAGGCGGACATCTGCGACGCCGAAGCCATGCGCGATGCGATTGCCAGCTTCCGCCCGGACCGGATCATGCATCTTGCCGCCGAAAGCCACGTCGATCGGTCGATCACCGGCGCGGCGGATTTCATCCAGACCAATGTGATGGGCACGTTCACGCTGCTCGAGGCGGCGCGGGCCTTCTGGACATCGCTTCCCGCGCCAGAGCGCGATTCCTTCCGCTTCCTCCATGTCTCGACCGACGAAGTCTATGGCTCGCTTGGCGACGAAGGGCTGTTCGAGGAATCCACGCCCTACGATCCGAGTTCGCCCTATTCCGCATCGAAGGCCGCCTCCGATCATCTCGCCAAGGCCTGGCAGCGGACATATGGCCTGCCCGTCGTGGTCTCCAACTGCTCGAACAACTACGGGCCTTTCCACTTCCCGGAAAAGCTGATCCCGCTCACCATCCTCAACGCGCTGCATGGGCGCCCCCTTCCCGTGTACGGGACCGGCGAGAATGTCCGCGACTGGCTCTACGTCGAGGATCACGCCCGGGCGCTTGACACCATCGTCGAAAAGGGCCGGATCGGCGAAACCTACAACGTCGGCGGCCGCAATGAACGTCGGAACATCGACGTGGTACACCGCATCTGCGCCGTGCTCGACCGGCTGGTGCCGGCCAATCGCCCCCGCGCGGAGCTGATCGAGTTCGTGACCGACCGCCCCGGCCACGACGCACGCTATGCGATCGACGCCACCAGGCTAGAAACCGAACTGTGCTGGCGCGCGCAGGAGAATTTCGACAGCGGCATCGAAAAGACGATCCAGTGGTATCTCGACAACGAATGGTGGTGGCGGCCGCTCAGCACCCGCTATGACGGTGAGCGGCTGGGCGTTCTCGATCAGACCAAGCAGGATGCCGCCTGACGATGCGCCTCGCTGTTACAGGACTGCATGGACAAGTTGTCCGGGCCATGTTGGAACGGGCGCACGACTTGAAAGTGGACGTGATTCCGATCGGGCGGCCGCAAATCGATCTGGCCGATGCCGCAACCATCACCGGCGCGTTCGATGCGCTGCGCCCGGATGCGATCGTCTCTGCCGCCGCCTATACCGCCGTCAACCAGGCGGAAGCGGAACCGGAACTGGCGCAGGCGGTCAACTGCATCGGGGCGGCGGCCGTCGCCGCGGAAGCGGCCCGGCTGAACGTGCCGGTCATCCACCTTTCCACCGACTATGTCTTCAACGGGCGGTCCGACCGCCCCTGGCGGGAGGACGACATGGCCGACCCGCTGGGCGTCTATGGCCGCACCAAGCTGGCCGGGGAACGCGCAGTCGCGGCCGCCACGGCCAATCACGCCATCCTGCGCACGGCGTGGATATACAGCCCGTTCGGCTCCAACTTTGCCAAGACCATGCTGCGGCTGGCGCGCGAGATGGAAGAAATAAAAGTCGTTGAGGACCAGATCGGCAACCCGACCAGCGCTGGCGACATTGCCGATGGCATAGCGGCGGTGGCGCGCAATCTTGTCGGAAAGGCCGATCCGGCGCTGCGCGGCACGTTCCACCTGAGCAGCCAGGGCGAGGCGAGCTGGGCGGATTTCGCCGAAGCGATTTTCGCGCTTTCGGCCGAAGCAGGCGGCCCATCGGCCAGGGTGCGCAGAATCAGCACGGCGGAGTTTCCGACTCCCACGGAACGCCCGGCCAATTCGCGGCTGGATTGCGGCAAACTGGCCAGGGTTCACGGAGTTGCCTTGCCATTCTGGCGCGATTCCGCACGGACGGTGATCGCGCGGCTCGTCAGCGAATCCGCGACCGCCTGATCGCGGCGGTCCACCGATGACACTACAAAGGAGCGAATGAAGGCATGAAGGGGATCATCCTGGCCGGCGGCAGCGGCACGCGCCTCTATCCGATCACCATGTCGGTGTCGAAGCAGCTTCTGCCGGTCTACGACAAGCCGATGATCTACTACCCGCTCAGCACGCTGATGCTGGCTGGCATTCGCGAAGTGCTCATCATTACCACGCCGCATGACAACGCCGCATTCCGCAAGCTGCTGGGCGACGGATCGCAATGGGGCATGCGGATCGAATACGCGGTGCAGCCTGACCCCGGCGGGCTGGCGCAAGCCTATATCATCGGCGCGGATTTCGTCGGCGGGGAACCGTCCTGCCTGATCCTGGGCGACAACATCTATTTCGGCCACGGCCTGACCGAACTGCTGGCCTCGGCAACGGCGCGCGATGCCGGCGCAACGGTCTTCGCCTATCATGTCGCCGATCCCGAACGCTATGGCGTGGTCGAGTTCGACGGCGCCATGCGCGCGCTCTCGATCGAGGAAAAGCCGGTGGTGCCCAAGTCGAACTGGGCGGTAACCGGGCTTTATTTCTATGACAGCCAGGTGGTGGACATCGCCGCCAATCTCAAGCCTTCGCCGCGCGGCGAACTCGAAATCACCGATGTCAACCGCATCTATCTGGAGCGGGGGCAGTTGAATGTCGAACTGATGGGGCGCGGCTATGCCTGGCTCGATACCGGCACGCCCGACAGCCTGCTGGAAGCCGCGGAATTTGTCGGCACGCTGGAAAAGCGCCAGGGTTTCAAGATCTGCTGCCCCGAGGAAATTGCCTATCGCCAAGGCTTTATCGATGCGGACGGACTTGTTCGCTGTGCCGATGCGCTCGGCAAGGGCGCTTACGCCAGCTATGTCCGGGCGATCGCTTCGTAGGCGGCGTGGACAAATTTCGACGTGGCCAGGGCGGCGCCTATCCGACATCTTTGCGTCGGAACAGCCAGTCCGGATACGATGCGGAAAATGTCATCAGCCGTGTGGCTGCAAGCGCCAAAAACCCGTCGCTGGAAATCCTGTCATCCCGTCATCCCGGCGAAGGCCGGGATCTCATGCCGGATTGCTTGAGGCCAGAGATGCCAGCCTACGCTGGCATGACGAGGAGGATGGAGAGGATTGAAGGGGTCTCGACGGTTGTCGCCCAATCCCAGACGCTCAGCGCGCAGTGCCAACAACCGCTCCCCCCGCCATTCCCGCCGAAGCGGCTATTCTACACACGACGCGATAGCCGGCATCGGACACCAGAAACTCCGCTCGTCCTGAGCCTGTCGAAGGACGAACGGGTGTGGGGATTTCAGGCCAGTCCGCTCCCCCTGCCCTCCTTGCTTTTCGCCCCTTGCCGGCGCCCCCGAATAGCGGTCATCCCATCCGGATACCACGGCTGAATGCGGCAAGTTAACGCCGCGGCCGCGTAACTCTTACGCCCGTGACTTGGTTCTAGCTTTGGATGTATCCTGCCAACGCGCGCGCATTACCCTAGATCGTGCCCTGTCCTGTTTATGTACAATTCCGGAAGCGGCGCCGATTCTTTTTTGCATTTGCGAAAAATGAGATATAGTCGCCTTCTGTTCACGGGGGTGAAACAACTTTTTGCCAAGAGCATCCGGCAATACACGGGCAACTCGCGCCACGCATCCGGCAAACACCGGCACTTGGTGCAATCGGCCAGAGCAATGCCGGGTGATGCTGTCATGCACGGCCTGACACCCGATTATTCGGATTGTTTTCCCTCCTGATCGGTGCGAAAAATTTAACCGGTTCCGATTATTGGATAATCGAACCCGCAAATTCAGAAGGGCATGTTGCTCATTGCTATGGCGAAGAAGGTACTTGTCTCGGGGGGTGCGGGCTTTATCGGGTCGCATATTGTTGACCGCCTGGTGCGGCGCAATGACATGGAAACCCTCGTCATCGTCGATAACTTCTGGACCGGTCTCCGGGAGAATCTCGCACACGTAACCGATCCGCGCGTTCATCTGGTCCAGGCCGATGTGGAAACGTTCGCAACTGCGGAAAAGTTCGACGAGATCATTCACCTCGCTTCGCCGGCCTCGCCTCCCTGGTACATGCGGGAGCCCGCCCGCACGATCAAGGCGAACCTGGTTGGCGCGCTGAATCTGGTGGAGATGCTCAACCCAGGCGGCCGAATCAGCTTCGCCTCGACCTCGGAAGTCTACGGCGATCCCCTGATCAGCCCGCAACCGGAAAGCTATCGCGGCCAGGTCGATTGCACCGGTCCGCGATCTTCCTACGACGAGAGCAAGCGCTGCACCGAATCGCTGTTGTTCGAGCTGCATCGCACGGCGGGCATCGATATCCGCATCGTCCGCCTGTTCAACGTCTATGGCACGCGCACGCGCCCCGATGATGGCCGCGCGGTATCGAACTTCCTCAGCCAGGCGCTCACGACCGGCGAACTCACCATCTATGGCGATGGCTTGCAGTCGCGCAGCTGGGGCTATGTCGATGACATCGTCAGCGCGCTGGAACGGTATTTCTGGCTCGACAACGTCGATTATTGCGGCCCGCTCAACGTCGGTAACGACCGCGAGATCCCGGTGATCGACGTGGCACGGCATATCGTGTCGCTCGTTCCCGGTGCCCGGCTCAAGCTGTGCCCGCCGATCCCGCAGGACCCGACCAACCGCCGTCCCGACCTGACGCTGTGCCGCAAGGTTCTGCCCGGCTGGGAGGCGAACATCACCTACGAGGAAGGCGTGCGCCGCACCCTCGAGTGGTTCCGGGAAGCCGTCGTGCTCAAGGGCGCGCAGACCGACGCGCCTTCACCGGTGCGACTGGAAAGCTGACGGCGCACCGCGCCCCGTCTTCAGCCAGCCGTTTCCATGGCGCCATCCCACCGCTCGAGCCGCGCCAGATAGGCGGCTGACCGCGATGGCGCCCAGGTCCCGTCCGGCTCCTCGATCCCGTAGCTGAGGAAATCCCGCCCCGGCGCGAGGGGCAGCGGAGCGGGGGTCAAGCGCCTCCACGCGGCGCGCAACTCCATCGCCACAAAGGGTGGAACGCTTGCGGGCGCATAGCGCAACGCGCGCAGCAAGTGCCCCGCCGCTTCGGCCAGATGCCCACGCCGCAGCCTGTTGCGCGCCAGTTCCACCAGCAGTTGCGCCTGCCGCCGCGCCACGATCCCGCCGGCAGGCCCGTGCCCACCCCCGTCCGCAAGGATCAGATCGTACATCTTCAGGTGCCAGCGGATCATGCCCTCGATGTCGCGGGAAAGACTGCCGTCCACCCGCCGATAGCCGGTGAGGTAGGCCGGCACGCACGCGAAGCGGTGGGTTCGGGCGACCCGAAGCTGGAACAGATAATCCTCGCACCCCTGCCCCGTTGCATCGTGCAGGGCGGTTTCGAACCCGACCGCGCGCGCCAGGTCCGTCGGAACCATCGGCGTGCTGCCATTCGAGACGAAATTCCATTCGAGATGTCGGTGATAGACCCGGCCTTCGACGCGGGCGGCAGGGGAATTGGGATAGACCCGGTCATCCGCATCGATGCGCCGGTACCAGCAATAGACCAGCCCGACCCCGCCCGGCGCCGCGTCGAAACGCGCCACCTGCCGTTCGAGCTTCTGTGGATGCCAGATATCGTCCCCGTCGAGCAGCGCGACATAGCGCCCCCGCGCCACCGCGATCCCCGCATTGCGCGCCCGCGAAACGCCGCCATTTTCCTGCCGGATCAATCCGAGGCGCGAATCCTGTCCCTGCAACCCGCGCACGATGTCCGGCGTCGCATCGCTTGAGCCATCGTCGACGACGATGATCTCCAGATCGGAACAGCTCTGCCGCTGAACCGACGCGATGGTCGCGGCAATCGTGCTGTGGGCATTGTAAGCGGGAATGATGACCGAAATCAGCGGCTTCATGATGAACGAACCGTGCGGCAACGATTGCCCAAAGTCCAGCGAATCAAATCATCCACGGTTTTACTGTTGCAGATCGTCATTGCCTCTTTTCCATGCCTGTCGAATCCATCATGGAACACACATGCGCAAAGAGAGCTTCGGATCCCTCGCCCTCATTCTCGTGCTGGCCGCCTGCGGCGGTGGCGGCGCATCGTCCGCACCCACTGTATCGACGCCGGCACCGGCGCCGACCCCCACGCCCACGCCGGCCCCGACGCCAACCCCGACGCCCACATTCCCCTACGCCCCTGCCCTCGCCGCCCGGTCAACCGTCGGACCGACCTTGCCGGTCGGAAAATGCGTGAACATGGGCAATCAGCTCGATGCCCCCAACGAAGGCGATCTCGGCCGCAAGATTCTGGATTCCGACTTCCCCTTCATCAAGGCGGGCGGCTTCGACACCGTCCGCCTGCCAGTCCGTTTCTCCGGCCATGCGGGCACAACGGCGCCCTACCAGATCGATGCGACCTTCATGGCCCGCGTCCAGCAGGTCGTTTCGCTCGCCACCGGCGCGGGTCTCAATGTCATCATCGACATGCATCATTATGACGAGATCAACACCAGTCCGACCGCCAACACCGACCGTTTCGTCGCCATGTGGCGCCAGATCGCGCAGACCTTTGCCGGCGCGCCCGACACGGTGTGGTTCGAACTGCTGAACGAGCCCAACATCAATCTCACCAACAGCAACCTGCTGACCATCTACCGCCCAGCGCTCGCCGCCATCCGCGAAACCAATCTCACCCGGCCGGTCATCATCGGCGGAGGCAACACCTCGCAGGTTTCATCGCTCGCCACCTTGCAGATGCCCGACGATCCCTATGTGGTGCCGACCTTCCACTACTACGACCCGTTCAACTTCACCCACCAGGGCGCGACGTACATCACGCCGACCCCGCCCCTGGGTGCCACGTTCGGCAGCGCGGCGGACTACGCGCAACTCGATGCGAACCTGCAATTGGTCAAGAACTACATCGCCCGCACCGGGCGCGTCCCCTTCGTGGGGGAATATGGCGCGATCCAGTACATCGCGACGAGCGACCGGGCGAAGTACTACGGCACCGTCAGCAACGCCTTTGCCTCGATCGGCATCCAGAGTTGCGCATGGTCCTATACCAACACGTTCAATCTCAGGACCGACAGCGGCTGGATCACGGAGATCACCAGCGTGATCGCGACGACGATCGGCAAGTAACCCGCCCGCTGAAAAGCGGGGCGTGATCCGCCCGGCCTCAACCGCCGGGTTGCGGCAGGTCCGCGATCCGCTGAACGGCCACATCGTTGTAGCTCATCTGTCCGAACGCGAAATAGACGAGCTTCCAGCCATCCTCGATGCACAGCTCATTCACCGCATGAATCACGCCATAAGGCATGCATTCCGCCGCCGACCAGAACGTGTAGTCGTTGAACAGCAGATAGCCGCCGGGCTTGATCTTCGATTTTGCCGCCGCGATGTCGCGCTTCACGCCTTCATAGGCATGATCGGCGTCGATATACATGTAATCGAAGTGGGCGTCGGGGAACGACGCGATGATCGTCGAACTGTCCCCTTCGTGCGTGGTGACGATACCGCGCCCGATTTCATCCCGGAACATCGCATCGATGCCGTAAGTCGCCAGATCCATATCCACCAGCCGAAGTTCGGACGGCCGGTTGGTATCAAGGATGAAACGGGAGAAGGCCCCCGTCTGCACGCCGATCTCGGCCGCCACAGCCCCGACCGGCATCCTTTCGATGATCGACCGGCGCGACGGCAGGAACTGGCAACCTTCCATATGCACGCTGTCGAGCAGCGGATAGCCGGGAATATCAATGATCCCGAGCGGATTGCGGAACGGCTGCATCTCCCGATTCCAGGCCGCGCGCGCACTTTCCAGGCCCTCCTCGATCGTCCTTGCGGGGCGGCGCGCTTCGTCTTTGCCGAGAAGGCGCCGGATCAGCCTCTTGCCGCGCATCACACCCCCTTGCCTGTGGAATCGCCCCGCGATCTGAGCAGAGAGGGATGGGGCGATCAACCATCACCGTCGATACAATAGGACATAAATGGACATAATCCGGCGTTCGTTTCGATTTCGAGCAAAAAGGCCGGAAATGCGGGCCGAATCGCCCCGCCATGAAGAACAGTTTAACCCTTTCACGCTAGGCCATCAGCGCGTCCGCCTGCGGACCGTCCATTCGCGTTTACCACACCTTCTCGTTTTCCAGGGGCGCCCTCCGTGCTGCGTAGCCAAAAGCTTTCGATGCCTGACGAGATGCGCCAGATCGTCTCGCGCTATCGCCGCCCGTTTCTGACGGTCGTGCTGTTGAGCGCGCTGCTCAACGTGCTGGTGCTGGGCGGCTCGATCTACATGATGCTGGTCTACGATTCCGTGCTGCCAAGCCACAGCGTTGCCACGCTGTTCGGACTGCTGGTCATGCTGGTGGTCGTCTATGCCTTTCAGGGCGGTTTCGACTTCCTGCGCGCGCGCATCCTCAGCCATATCGCCAACAGCTTCGACAAGGCACTGTCGCACCGGGTGCAACGCGCGATCGGCGACAGCACGCTCAACGGCACCCAGCCCCCTGGCGACGGCCTTGGCCCGATGCGCGATCTGGAAAGCATCCGCAGCTTCCTGTCCGGAAAAGGGCCGACAACGCTGATAGACCTGCCATGGATAGCCTTCTTCATCGGCATCCTGATGCTGCTGCACCCCTGGATCGGACTGACCGCGCTGATCGGCGGCGCTCTGCTCGTGGGCCTCACCGTCGTCGCCAACAGGGTAACGCGGGAGCCGACCGCCCGCCTCGCCGCGCTTTCCGCCGCCCGCAACGCACAGACCGAGCTGCAATTGCGCCATGTCGAAACGCTCACGGCGATGGGCATGCGCGATCGCATGCTGGATCGCTGGGAACAGACCAACCGCGCGTATCTTGCCGAACACCGCGCTCTCGGGCGCTGGGTCGGCCTTCTGGGCGGCGCGAGCCAGATCGGGCGCATGCTGCTCCAGTCGCTGATCCTGACCGTCGGCGCGTTGCTGGTGATCGACGGCCGCGCCTCGGGCGGGGTGATCTTCGCCTCCTCGCTGCTGTCGGCGCGGGCGCTTGCCCCGGTCGATCAGGCCATCGCCAACTGGCGCCAGCTTGCCGCCGCGCGGCTTGGCTGGCGGAACCTGTGCACGCTGCTCTCGGCCGTTCCGCCCGCCCGATCCGCGCAGACGGTCCTACCGGCGCCGCAACGCGAACTGCAGGTGCAACAGCTTTTCGTCAGCCCGCCCGGAAGCGGACGTCACACGGTAAAGGGACTGGAGTTTCAACTGGAAGCGGGCGATGGCCTTGGCATCATAGGCCCCAGCGCCGCCGGCAAATCCTCTCTGGTCCGCGCGCTGCTGGGCCTGTGGAAGCCGGATCACGGCACCGTCCGGCTTGACGGCGCGACACTCGACCAATGGCCGAACGACCTGCTCGGCGCATCGATAGGCTACCTGCCGCAAACCATCGACCTGTTCAGCGGCACGATCGCCGAGAATATCTCGCGCTTCGCCAGCAATCCATCGTCCGAAGCGATCATCGCCGCCGCCGAGGCCGCGGGGGTTCACGACATGATCGTGCGCCTGCCCGACGGCTACGACACGCGGGTTGGCGTGGCGGGCGAGCAGCTTTCCGGCGGCCAGCAACAGCGCATCGCGCTGGCCCGGGCGCTCTATGGCGATCCGTTCCTGCTGCTGCTGGACGAACCCAACTCCAATCTCGATGCGCAAGGCGATGCCGCGCTGGGCCGCGCGATCGTGGCGGCGCGGCTGCGCGGCGCGATCGTGGTGATCGTTTCGCATCGCCCCTCCGCGCTGTCCAACGTGAACCTGATGCTGTTCATGCGCGATGGCCGGATGGAAGCCTTCGGCCAGCGCGAGGACGTGCTTCGCCGCGTGACCGCGCGCCCGGTCGATCTTGGCAATCGCGCCGACGCGGGCGCGCGAATCGCCGAAAAGATCGCCAACGTGGCCAGTCAGGCCGGGCCGCGCGCGGCCATCGGCGGAAGGAGCAACGGAGCATGACCCAGGTGGTAGCACTACCCGCCGCCCGGTTCCCCGCGCTGGGTTCCATCGACCATTACGATCCTGACGCGCAACTGTCCGGCAATCTGCCACTGGTCGTCAAGCTGCTGACGGGGCTGCTCGCGCTGCTGCTGGCCTGCGCCGCACTGGTGCCGATCGGCGGCGCGGTGATCGGTGGCGGCGAAGTCGGGGTCGAAGCCCGGGTCAAGCAGATCGCCCATCCCATCGGCGGCACCGTGGCGCAGATCCTGGTCCGCAACGGGCAGCACGTTCGCAAGGGACAGGTGCTGCTGCGCCTGGATGACCGCGTCACCGGCGCCGACGCCGAATATTCCGCGCTCAGCCTCGACCAGATGCTGGCGCAGAAAGCGCGACTGGAAGCGGAACAGAACGAAGCGGCCGGCATCACCTTTCCGCCGGCGCTGGCCGTACGGCAGGACGAATCCGCGCAACGCGCCATGGCCGAGGAGCAGCGCCTCTTCGCGATACGGCGTGCCGAGCGCGCCACGCTGGGCGCGCAGATGCAGGCGCGGATGAGCCAATCGCGCGAGCAGATCACGGGCTACCAGTCCCAGATCGCGTCGCTGCGCCAGCAGGCCGCGCTGATCGAGAACGAGCGCAAGGGCATCCAGTCGCTCTATGACCGCAAGCTGGTGACGATCACCCGCTACAACCAGGTCGAACGCCAGGCCGCCGAAATCACCGGCTCCGTGGCCTCGCTACAGGCGCAGATCGCGCAGACGCGCGCGCACATGACCGAAATCGGCGCGCAGATGATCCAGCTTGGCGATACCCGGCGCACCGATGCCGGCACCCAGCTGGCCGCGATCAACGCCCAGCTCAACCAGCAGCGCGTCCGCAGCATCGCCGCGACCGATACGCAGGAACGCACCGTGATCCGCGCAACGCAGGACGGGGTGGTCGACAAGCTTGCCGTCGCGACCATCGGCGGTGTGATCCGGCCCGCCGAAGTGCTGATGGTGATCGTTCCCGATGGCGGAAATCTGGTGATCGAGGGCAACATCAGCCCGTCCGATCTCGATCAGGTCCGCCCGGGGCAAAGCGCGCGCCTGCGCTTTTCAGCGCTCAGCGTTGCCCATACGCCCGAACTGACCGGCTGCGTATCCTATGTGGGCGCGGACCCGGTGGTCGACGACAAGACCGGCCGCCGCTTCATCCCGGTACGCATCGTGATCGATCCAGCCTCGATGAAGAGCCTGCCCGCCACGCGGATCAAGCCCGGCCTGCCGGCCGAAATCTACATCGAGACCGGCTCGCGATCGATGCTGTCGTACATCACCAAACCGCTGCGCGACCAGTTCTCGCGCAGTTTCCGCGACAACTGACGGAAGCGGACGGACGGCGAGCCGGCACGGCCGCCTACCGGCCGACAGCGTGGTATTCCAGCCCAGCGGCTTCGGCGGTGGCGCGATCGTAGATGTTGCGCAGATCGACCAGCACCGGCTGCGCCAGCAGCGTCTTCATCCGCCGGAAATCGAGCGCGCGATAGGCGTCCCACTCGGTCACGATAACGACCGCCGCCGCGCCTTCGATCGCCTCCCAGGGGCTGTCGACGAACTGGACGCCGTCCAGCACCGCGCGCGCCTGCTCGACGCCTTCGGGATCGCAGGCCGCCACTTCGGCGCCCGCATCCTGCAAGGCCCGGATGATCGCAATGGACGGCGAATCGCGCATGTCGTCGGTGTTGGGCTTGAAGGTCAGGCCCAGGATCGCGATGCGCTTGCCGCGCACGTCACCCCCGGCGGCGGCGATCACCTTGCGGCCCATCGCGCGCTTGCGGTGATCGTTGACCGCGACAACCGCCTCGACGATGCGTTGCGGCGCTTCGAAATCCTGCGCGGTCTTGAGCAGGGCGATCGTGTCCTTGGGGAAGCAACTGCCGCCATACCCCGGCCCCGCGTTGAGGAACTTGTTGCCGATCCGGTTGTCCAGCCCGATGCCGCGCGCCACGTCGCGCACGTCCGCGCCCACCTTCTCGCACAGATCGGCGATCTCGTTGATGAAGGTGATCTTGGTGGCGAGGAAGGCATTGCCCGCGTACTTGGTCAGTTCCGCGCCACGGCGGCTCATCTCCACCATGGGCGATTTGCCGCCCAGGAACAGCGGGCGATAGACTTCGCGCATGACCTGCATGCCGCGTTCGTCGCTGCCCCCGATCACGATGCGGTCAGGGTGCTTGAAATCGTCGATCGCCGCGCCTTCGCGCAGGAATTCGGGGTTCGACACCACGGCGAATTCCGCGTTCGGGTTGGTCCTGGCGATGATCCGCTCGACATCGTCGCCCGTGCCCACCGGCACCGTCGACTTGTTGACGATGACCGTGAAACCCTGAAGGGCTTCGGCGATCTCGGCGGCGGCGGCGTGGACGTAGGAAAGGTCCGCATATCCATCGCCACGCCGCGAAGGGGTGCCGACCGCGATGAAGATGGCATCGGCACTGGCGGCGGCTTCGGCCAGATCGGTGGTGAAGGAAAGCCGCCCCGCCTGCACGTTGCGCGCCACCAGTTCATCCAGGCCCGGCTCGAAAATCGGAATCTTGCCAGCCTTGAGCGCGGCGATCTTCGCGTGATCCTTGTCGACGCATATTACGTCATGTCCGAAGTCGGAAAAACAGGCGCCCGAAACGAGCCCCACATACCCCGATCCAATCATCGTAATCTGCATGCCTGAAAACCACCTTCCATAGCGCAACACAAGAAAGCCGCGCGCAGCGGCTATCTGACAACGAAATATCTTTCAGGCAACTCATCCCTGCCAGCTGTCTCAAAATTGACAACATTGCTGGCGCGCTATTAACTATACATCGGTTTTTCCAGCCTGTTTCTGGCAGATCGGCGTTCAGGTCAAGCGCGGTGCGGTGATCCGCAAAGACATCGGGCTTCAAAGGTGCCAGGCATTCAGGGTATCACGCCCGATGTCGGATGGCGAAGCGCGGGTCGCTACCGGATAGCCGCTCCACCGCGACAGGACTTCACCGCTTGCCCCTGGCGCACCCTTCCCACACCCTGTCCAGCGAGGCCGCGGCCGAAATGCTGCGGGCTGCGGACGCCGCCGCTCCCCACGAGGCCTGCGGCCTGTTGCTGGGCGTCGGCCTGCATGTACAAACCGTCCTCCAGACCGCCAACGTCGCGGATGATCCGGCGCGGCACTTCGAGATCGCGCCGGCAAGCCTGATCGCCGCGCATCGTGCCGCCCGTGCCGGAGGACCGCAGATCATCGGCTATTTCCATTCGCACCCGAACGGCCTTGCCAGACCTTCCGCCACCGATCGGGCCTCCGCCGCCGGCGACGGTCGGGTCTGGGCCATCGTGGCGCGCGGGCGCATCACCTTGTGGAAGGATGCGCCATCCGGTTTCGAACCGCTTTCCTATGACACGGTAGAAGGTTAAGGCGGAGGCAACGATGCCGTACCGATACGCCGAGAGGACCGCGCAAGCGCCGCTTTACGGGCCAACCCGCTCCCGGGCGGATCACGCGCGCGGGACCGTGTCAACTTCGTCAACGTCACCAGCCCCGAACACTCCATTCCCGAAAGCAAGCGCCGGATCATGACCACCGAAGCACTCGAACTCGCCAGCCTGCTCTGCTCCCGGCTGTGCCACGACATGCTCAGCCCGGTGGGGGCGCTCTCCAACGGGCTGGAGCTTCTGGCCGATGAAAAAGACCCGGAGATGCGCAAGCGCTGCTTCGAACTGCTGGAACAGAGCGCGAAAATCTCCACCGACAAGCTGCGCTTCTTCCGGCTGGCCTTCGGCGCGGCCGGCGGGTTCGGCGATTCGGTGCCGCTTTCCGAACCCAAGGCGCTGGTCGATGCGCTGGTCGGCAACAACGGCCGCGTGACGGTGAACTGGGTGCTGGGCGGGGACAGCCTGCCCAAGCCGGCGGTGAAGGTGCTGCTGAACCTCTCGCTGATCGCGCTCGATTCGCTGGTGCGCGGCGGCACGCTCGATATCGGCGCGGAGCCGCGCGACGGCACGAGCGAGATCGTGGTGCGCGCCTCGGGCCAGCGCATCGCGTTCGATCCCGCGATAGGCCGCGCGCTGGATGGCAGCGCCGGGGCGGAAGAGCTTTCCAGCCGTACCGCCCCTGCCACCATGCTCCACCAGCTTGTCGCCAGCATGGGCGGCGGCTTGCAGTACCACCTCTCCGACGACGCCCTGGTGATGGGCGCGGTGGTGCCCGCAGCATAGAGGCGCCCGGCATGGCGATGAACCGGTGGCTGATCCATCGCGAGGTTCCCTCGCCCAACTGGAACGAGCGCAAGCTGCCGGTATCGATGGTGGTGCTCCACTACACCGGGATGCGCACCGCCGCCGAAGCGCTGGAGCGCATGTGCGATCCCGCTGCCGAGGTTTCCGCGCACTACATGGTCGACGAGGACGGCACCGTCACGCTGCTGGTGCCCGAGGATAAGCGCGCCTGGCACGCCGGGCGTTCCTATTGGCGCGGAATCACCGACATCAATTCGGCCAGCATCGGCATCGAACTGGTCAATCCCGGGCACGAATGGGGGTATCGCCCCTTCCCCGACGCGCAGATGGAAGCGCTGATCCCGCTGCTGGCGGACATCGTGAAACGCCACAACATTCCCCGCGCCAACGTGGTGGGCCATTCGGACATCGCCCCGGCGCGCAAGGACGATCCCGGCGAACTGTTCGACTGGCCGCTGCTCGCGCGTTACCGCCTGGCGCTGCCCATCCCCAAGCCGACGATGCGGCTGCTGTACGACAACGACAGCGCATTCTTTCTCGCGCTCGAACGCTTCGGCTACGACATCTCCGACGGCCGCGCCGCCGTGCGCGCCTTCCAGCGCCGCTGGCGCCCGCACAAGATTACCGGCGAGATCGACGGACAAATCGGTGGCCTTCTGTTCGAGCTGCTGTTGGAACGCGACCTCGGCCATGCTAGGTGACCCCTTGCCAGGGGGCCGGGCAGCCGCGTCATCGCAAGATGCCGAGGAAAGTCCGGGCTCCACGAAACAGGGTGGCGGGTAACGCCCGCCGGCTTCCGCGCAAGCGGGGGTCAGGGAAAGTGCCACAGAGAGCAGACCGCCTATGCGTCGCAAGGCGCAGGCAAGGGTGAAAGGGTGCGGCAAGAGCGCACCGCGCGACCGGCAACGGAAGCGGCACGGCAAACCCCACCCGGAGCAAGACCGAATAGGGACGGCGCGCCGGGCAACCGGCAGGCGTGTTTCGCGCCAAGGTCTTCGGACCTGCAATGTCCGGGTTGGTTGCTGGAGCGGCACGGCAACGTGTCGCCGAGAGGAATGGCTGCCCCCGCCGATACGGTGCCGAATGGCATACCGTCGGCGGGACAGAACCCGGCTTACAGGCCCCCTGGCAAATTATCGTAACCGCAAAGCGTTTTCCTACCGGCCCGGTTCGGGCTAGGAGGCGGTCATGTCGGCCGGCCATCATCACCATCACGATCACCATGGGCATGACCACGGGCACGGGCATCACCACGCCCCCGCCAGCTTCGGCCGCGCCTTCGCGATCGGCATCGTGCTCAACCTGGGCTTCGTCGTGGTCGAGGCGGCCTATGGCATCATCGCCGGATCGATGGCGCTGGTGGCCGATGCCGGGCACAACCTTTCCGACGTGCTGGGCCTGGTGATCGCCTGGGGCGCGAGCGTGCTCACCGCGCGGCCGCCCTCCGCCCGATTCACCTATGGCTTCAAGTCCAGCTCGATCCTGGCAGCCCTCGCCAATGCCTCGCTGCTGCTGGTGGCGCTGGGGGCAATCGTCGTCGAAACGATCCGGCGGCTGATCGAGCCGGAACCGGTGGCCGGCGGCCCGGTTATGATCGTCGCCGCGATCGGCATCGTCATCAACGCCGCCACCGCGCTGATGTTCATGCGTGGCAGCAAGCACGACATCAACATTCGCGGCGCGTACCTGCACATGGCCGCCGACGCGGCGGTTTCGGCGGGCGTCGTCGTGGCCGGATTCTTCATTACGATGACCGGATTTGCCTGGATCGATCCCGTCACCAGCCTCGTCATCGTGGCGGTGATCGCCATTGGTACCTGGGACCTGCTGCGCGATTCGGTAAAGATGGGCCTGCACGGCGTGCCCGCCAGCATTGACGAAGGCGCGGTGCGCACGTTTCTGTGTGGCCAGCCGGGCGTCACCGCCGTCCACGACCTGCACATCTGGCCGATGAGCACCACCGAAACCGCGCTGACCGCCCATCTCGTCATGCCGCAAGGCCACCCCGGCGACGGCTTCCTGCGCGAACTGGCGCAAGAGCTGGAGCACGATTTCCGGATCTGCCACACCACCGTCCAGATCGAAGCCCAGCCCATGCTGGATTGCGCGCATGGATGCCAAGGCGGCGGCGACTGAACGCGAAAGAGGCGCTTGATGGAAAAAGGCGGGCGTCCCGAAGGAAACCCGCCTCTTCAAACGTTCAGCGAACGGGAAGCGTGGCCGTCAGGCCGCTTCCTCCTTGCCCTTGAGCACCTGCACCGGCTCCTTGCGGCCATCGACGACATCCTTGTCGACGACCACTTCGGTCACGCCTTCCAGCGTGGGCAGGTCGAACATCGTATCGAGCAGCAGCCCTTCGACGATAGACCGCAGGCCGCGCGCACCGGTCTTGCGCTCGATAGCCTTCTTGGCGATCGCTTCCAGCGCGTCGTCGGTGAAGGTAAGCTGCACGTCTTCCAGCTCGAACAGGCGCTGGTACTGCTTGACCAGCGCGTTCTTGGGTTCGCGCAGGATCTTCACCAGCGCCTCGATATCGAGGTCGTTGAGCGTGGCGATCACCGGCAGACGGCCGACGAATTCGGGGATCAG
>NZ_DDFB01000027.1:66292-74565 GCF_002336885.1 Novosphingobium sp. UBA1939
GCTGCACGCCCTCGCCCGATACGTCACGCGTGATGGAGGGGTTTTCCGCCTTGCGGCTGATCTTGTCGATCTCGTCGATATAGACGATGCCGTGCTGCGCCTTCTCCACGTTGTAGTCCGACGCCTGCAGCAGCTTGAGGATGATGTTCTCGACATCCTCGCCCACATAGCCCGCTTCGGTCAGCGTGGTGGCGTCGGCCATCGTGAAGGGCACGTCGAACGTCTTTGCCAGCGTCTGCGCCAGCAGCGTCTTGCCCGAACCGGTCGGCCCGACGAGCAGGATGTTCGACTTCGAGAGCTCGACCTCGCTGCCCTTGCCGCTGTGCTTCAGGCGCTTGTAGTGATTGTGGACGGCCACCGAAAGCACGCGCTTGGCACGGTCCTGGCCGATCACGTAGTCGTTCAGCGTCTCGAAGATGTCACGCGGCGTGGGTATGCCGCCATCCTTCTTCCCGGCGATCCCGGCCTTGGTCTCTTCACGGATGATGTCGTTGCACAGTTCGACGCATTCATCGCAGATGAACACGGTCGGCCCCGCAATGAGCTTGCGCACCTCATGCTGGCTCTTGCCGCAGAAGCTGCAGTACAGGGTGCTCTTGGTATCCGATCCGGAAAGCTTCGTCATTCTATCATCCCAGGCGCCTTCCCACGGAAGGCCGGCCCGATCATCCTACTACCCCAAGGGCATTAATCAACCGGACACGTTCAAAGCGAAAATCGGGTTACCGCACGGTGCCTTTCGCCAAGGTTAAGCGCCGTGCGGCCCCTGTCAGTTCTTCCTCATCAGGCGGCCGGCGCGCCGCCCGAACCTTCCTCCACACCGGTCTGGTCGGTGGCCGGACGCGATTCGAAAACCTTGTCGACAAGGCCGAATTTCTGCGCTTCGTCGGCTTCGAGGAAGGTATCGCGATCCATCGCCCGCTCGATCTCCTCCAGCGTGCGGCCGGTGTACTTGACGTAGAGATTGTTCATCCGTTCACGGATGCGCAGGATCTCGCGCGCCTGGATCTCGATGTCGGACGCCATGCCCTGCGCGCCGCCGGAGGGCTGGTGAATCATGATTCGCGCGTTGGGCAGCGCGATGCGCATGCCCGGCTCGCCCGCCGCCAGCAGGAAGCTGCCCATCGAGCAGGCCTGGCCGATGCACACCGTGGACACGCGCGGGCGGATGTATTGCATGGTGTCATGGATCGCCATGCCCGCAGTAACGACCCCGCCCGGCGAGTTGATGTACATCGAGATGTCCTTCGACGGGTTTTCCGATTCGAGGAACAGCAGCTGCGCGGTGATCAGCGCCGCCATGTGGTCTTCCACCTGGCCCGTCACGAAGATGATGCGTTCGCGCAGCAGGCGGCTGAAGATGTCGAAGCTGCGTTCGCCGCGGCTGGTCTGTTCGACGACGACGGGAACGAGCGCGCCGGTGACAGGATCGGTGGTGAACTTGCCTTGAGCGCCATAGGCGCCGCTGTTGTGGCCGAACAGGTCGAGCATGAATCCCTCTTGTGGTTGCCGCGTCTATGTCGCGTGCCACGGGAAGATGTTCAAGGGCGTTAACCCGTCCATGCCGGAAATACCGTCCCCATCGGCGGATGAAACGCGAAAATGTCCCGCGCGATCTTGACGGAACCGTGGCGAAACCGCCGTCCATGCCGTCAAACTGTCACCGCTTCGACGCGCAGCGGTCACGAAGGCATCCTACGATCAAGGATCGGAGGACACCATGGGTTCGCACACGCAACTTCGCAGACTTTCGGTCCGGCTGGCGCGCGACCACGGCGATCTGGTGGCCGTGCAGAAACTGCGCTGGCAGGTCTTCGCCGCAGAGATGGGCGCGAACATTCCCGTCAGCGGCGAATCCTGCATCGACAGCGATCCCTATGACTCGCTGTGCGATCACCTGCTCGTGGTCGACGAGGACGGGTGCGCCGAAGATGGCGGTAGGGGCCCGCTGGTGGTTGGGACCTATCGCCTGCTGCGCGAAAGCGTGGCGCGCAAGGCCAGCGGCTTCTATTCGGAAGGCGAGTTCGACCTGTCCCGGCTGGCCGGTGCGCGTAGCGGGGGCGGCGAACTGCTCGAACTGGGGCGTTCGTGCGTGCTGCCCGCCTATCGCACCAGCGCGACCATCTCGCTGCTCTGGCGCGGCATCGCGGACTATCTCGCGCTCCATGACATCGGGCTGATGTTCGGCTGCGCCTCGTTCCCCGGCATCGACCCGGACGCGCACGCGGCGGCGCTGTCTTACCTCCATCACGTCTGCCTTGCGCCAGACTACCAGCGGCCTGCGGTGCTTCCCGGCAAGGGCATCGCGCTCGAACGGCTGCCGCGCGGCAGCTATGACGAGCGGCGGGCGCTGGTGCAATTGCCGCCGCTGATCAAGGGCTATCTGCGCGCGGGCGCGCGTTTCGGTGACGGAGCGTTCGTGGACCGTGAATTCAACACGATCGACGTCTGCGTGGTGATGCCGGTGGAGCTGATCTCGGAACGCTACGCCGCCCGTTTCAGCGTGGCAGCCTGATCTTCCGTCGGGGCGGCGCCACCGCCCAGCAGGTCGGCAAGGCGCAGCGCGATTCGGGCATGCGCTTCACGGACGACCTGCTTGCGATCGCCGCCGCCTAGCGGTTTGCCGAAATCGACATCGATGGTCGCGCCCCCGGCAGCGGCCAGCGCCAGCGCGTGCGGCAGCAGGGCGTCGTCCCCGATCCAGGCGACCAACGCCCGCTGGCGCGGATCGCGGCAGGCCAGCGTGACCGGGCAGATCACGCCACGATCCGCCGTGGCATCCGGAACCATGCTGGCATGGAACGGCACCACGCCTTCGCCCGTACTGGTCGTACCCTCGGCAAAGAGAACCAGCGAGCGCCCCGACGCCAGCCGCACGACAAGCTCCCCCCGCGCCTCGACCACGCCCGCCCGGCGATGGCGGTCGACGAACACGCTGCCGTGCCGTTGCGCCAGAACGCCCAGCAGGGGCCAGCCGGCAACATCGGCCTTGGCCACGAAACCCACGTCCGCCACGCGCGCCAGCACCGCGATATCGACCCATGACAGGTGATTCGCCAACACCAGAGTGCCCGGCGCCAGGCGACGATCGCCATGGCACCGGACACGAATGCCGAAGCCTCGCAGCAGAATGTCCCACGCCGCGTTCTCGATCGCCCGGCGCGACGTGCGCCACCGCCCCGCCAGCCGCCAGGGCACCGACAGCATCAACACGAGAACGAGCGAACCGAGCGCGCGGCCGCAGCGATAGCCCACGCGCAATTTCCGCCAGCCTTCGGCCATCGACGATCACTCCCGCGCGTATGTCCGCATCGTGGCGAGGCATGCGACACGGGCATGACAGGATCGCGACAAACAAAAAGGGCGCGCCCTGTGCGGCACGCCCTTCCTGTTTCGTCAGTCAGCCCCGGAAGGGGGCGACAGCGCCAAAGATCAGGCCTCTTCGGCCTTCTTCTTGGCGGGAGCCTTCTTCTTCGGAGCCGGCTTTTCGGCAGCGGCTTCCTCGGCCGACGCTTCAGCGGGAGCGGCCGCCTTCTTCTTCGGCGCGGCCTTCTTCGCGGCGGGCTTGGCTTCCTCGGCCGGGGCTTCGGCGGCGGGCGCTTCCTCGGCGGACGCTTCGGCCTTCTTCTTGGCCGGAGCCTTCTTCTTCGCGGCGGGCTTCGCTTCGGCCGCCGGCGTCACGCCTTCCTCGGCTTCGATCGCGGCCTGCAGTTCGTCACGCGTCACTTCGCGCTCGGCCACTTCGGCCTTGTCGAACAGGAAGTCGACGACCTTGTCCTCGTAGAGCGGCGCGCGCAGCTGGGCGGCGGCAAGCGGTTCCGAACGGACGTATTCGATGAAGCGCTGGCGATCTTCCTCGCGGTACTGCTGGGCCGCCTGGCGGATCAGCATTTCCATTTCCTGCGCGGAAACCTGCACGCCGTTGGCCTGGCCGATTTCGGAGAGGAGCAGGCCCAGGCGGACGCGGCGTTCGGCTATCTTGCGGTAGTCTTCCTTCTCCGCCTCGATCTCCTTCAGCGCTTCCTCGGGGTTTTCCTCGTGGCTCGCTTCGTGGGTCAGCTGCTGCCAGATCTGTTCGAATTCGGCTTCGACCATCGACGGCGGCACGGCGAAATCGTGGCCGGCGGCCAGCTGATCGAGCAGCGCGCGCTTCATCTGGGTGCGGGTAAGACCGGCGGTTTCCTGTTCGAGCTGGCCCTTGAGGAGGCCGCGCAGCTGCTCCAGGCTTTCGAGGCCGAGCATCTTGGCAAACTCGTCATCGGCCACGAACTCGCCGCCGTGCTTCACCGCCTTCACCGTGATGTCGAAGGTGGCTTCCTTGCCCTTCAGGTTCTCGGCCGGATAGTCTTCCGGGAACGTGACGGTGATGACCTTCTCGTCACCCACCTTCACGCCCGTAAGCTGTTCCTCGAAGCCGGGGATGAAGCGGCCCGAACCGATTTCCAGCGCCTGGTCCTCGGCGGTGCCGCCCTCGAAGGCGACGCCATCGACCTTGCCGAGGAAATCGATGATCAGCTGATCGCCTTCCTTGGCCTTGGCGTTCTTCGGCGCGTCGGTGAACTTCTTCTGCCCGGCGGCGATGCGGTTGACGGCTTCGTCCACCTGATCCTCGCCCACGGGAACCACCAGCTTTTCAAGCTTCAGCCCTTCGAGCGACGGCGCGGCGATATCCGGCAGGACTTCGAGCGCGACGGTCAGTTCGGCATCCTGCCCTTCGGCATAGCCATCGCCCAGCGCGACCGAGGGCTGCACGGCGGGGCGCAGCTTGTGATCGGCGACGAGCTTGTCGAGCGCGGCGCGGATGGTGGTGTTGAGCGCTTCCTGGTGAAGCGCCGGGCCGTGAATCTTGCGCACGAGGTTCGCGGGCACCTTGCCGGGGCGGAAGCCGGGCATCCGCACCTGCGGCGTGATCTTCTTCACTTCCCCTTCAACGCGCGACGCGATGTCGGCGGCCGGGATGGTCACGGTGTAGGCGCGCTTCAGGCCCTCGTTGGTGGTCTCGACGATCTGCATCCTGATCCAACTTTCTGTACGTCATTGACGCACCGCGCGGCGCGTCGTCCTCGGGTCGGAGCATGGCGCAGCGGCTGGTGCGGGCGAAGGGACTCGAACCCCCACATCTTGCGATACTGGAACCTAAATCCAGCGCGTCTACCAGTTCCGCCACGCCCGCATCCGGCGAAAAGCAGGCGGTGCCCCTATCGCAGCGGCGGGAAAAGGGCAAGCGCCTTGGGCCTCAACGGGCCCTGATCGGGCAATGCGGTACGCTGGAAGCCTTTCGATCAGGGTGCAAGGCGCGCCAGCAAGGCCAGCCACCCCCGTCCCGGAAGGGGTGCGGGGCGCGCTGCGGACCGGTCGTCGGCCGCGCATTCCAGGCAATAGGCCTGCGCACCGCGACCCGAGAGCAAGCGCGCGGCATCGGCCATCAGCCGGTCGGCCAGAGCCTGCTGGCGCAGCGCGACGAAGCCGGCAAGATCACCCGACGGCGCCGCCGCGGCGTCCCCGTCGTCGCTCACCATCTGTTCCAGCAGGCTGCGCACCGTACCATCGCCCGATCCCAGAAAAACCGGATGCCACTTGTCGACCTTGGCCGCCTTGGCGGTCCACGCCAGCGCATCGTCCAGCCCGCCGAACTGGTCGACAAGCCCGTTCTGCCGCGCGGTGCCGCCGTCCCAGATGCGGCCCTGGCCGATCGCGTCGACCTGTTCGGGCGTCTTGTGGCGTGATGCGCCAACAAGGCCAATGAAGCGGCGGTAGTTGTTTTCGATCTGGCCTTGCAGCAGCCCCTGGAACGCCGGTGTCAGCCCGCCCAGCAGGTCGGGCTGGCCGGCCAGCGGCGTCGTGCGCAGGCCGTCGGCATGGACGCCATACTGCGCGATGGTGTCCTCGACGGTCGGGATCACCGCGAAAATGCCGATCGAGCCGGTAATTGTATCCGGTTCGGCGAAGATGCGCTGGCCGGGCGTGGAGACCCAGTACCCGCCGCTCGCCGCCAGATTCGCCATGGAAACGGCCACGGGCAGCCCCTTGGCCTTGATCCGTTCGATCGCCGCGCGAATCCGTTCCGAGGCCAGCACCGATCCGCCGGGCGAATCGACGCGCACCACCAGTCCGGCGTAGTCATCGCTGGCCGCCGCCTTGTCGAGCAGCGCGGCGATCCGATCGCCGCCCGCGGTTCCCGGCCCGGCATCGCCATCGACGATCTCGCCGGCAATGGTCACCACGGCGATCGCCTTGCCTTCGCGCGGTTCCGGCCTGTCGGCGAGATAGGTCGCCATGTCGGTGGAGCGGAACGCGCCCAGCCCGGCCGCAGGATCGGCGCCCGCCAGTTCGGCCACGCGCTTGCCGAAGGCGATGCGATCGCCCAGCTTGTCGACCAACCCGGCCTTGAGCGCGGCCTGCGCCGCATCGTTGTTGCTTTCGGCCAGCCACTTCACCGGATCGCCAGTCACCAGCGCCAGATTTGCCTTGGGCCGGGCCTTCCTCACTTCGGCCTGCCAGCTGTCCCACAGCGCGGTGTACACCGCGTTTAGCGCTTCCTTCGCTTCGGGCGAGGCATCGTCACGGATGTAGGGTTCCACCGCACTCTTGTACGTGCCGACCTTGAAGACGTGCGCCTTCACCTTCAGCCGGTCGAGCAGCGCCTTGTAATAAAGGTTGGTGCCGCCGGGGCCGGTCACGATCGCGCCGCCGATCGGATCGACCCAGACCTCGCTGGCATGGGCCGCCAGTTGCACGCCATCGTCCTGGTACATCACCGCGCGGACCAGCACCGGCTTTTTCGCCGCCCGGGCCTTGTCCATCGCCGCGCCGATATGGCTGAGATGCACCTGCCGCCCGCCGGCGAACTTTTCAAGGTCGAGCACGATTACCTTGATCCGCGAATCGGTGGCCGCCTGCTCGATCGCGCGCGCGATGTCGCGTTCGCGGTATTCCCGGCGCGGCTTTTCGCCGCTGGTGAGCAGGCCGAACGGATCGATATGGCTGCGCTCCTCCACCACCGGGCCATCAAGCACGAGATAGAGCGCGCCTTCGCGCACCATGCCGGGCGCCGGACGCAGCGTGAGCACCGCATAGAGCGCCCAGAAGAACAGCAGGAGGAACAGGAGGACGAGAGCGTCCTTGACGGCGACGAGGAGCTTCCAGGCCGAGCGAGCGAACTTCATGGGGGATATCTACGGCCGGAACGCGAAGAGTTCCAGCCGCAAGGCTTGAGATGCCTCCATCGCGGGTCTAGGGCGTGGTCTTCGATGCACCCATCGACCCCCACCTCCCCCGCCGCACCGCCATCGGCCCGCTATCCCGCCGGCGGCCTTGCCTTCCCCCATCGCGATCTGACCGGGATCGGCCGGCTTGCCCGGCACGAGATCCTGTTCCTGCTGGACGAGGCGGAACAGTGGGTGGAGCTGAACCGGCAATCGCAGAAGCGCGCCGAAGTTCTTTCCGGCCTGACCATCATCAACGCCTTCTTCGAGAATTCCACCCGCACGCTGCTGTCGTTCGAGATCGCGGGCAAGCGGCTCGGGGCAGACGTGGTCAACATGCACGCCGCCACGTCCAGCGTGAAGAAGGGCGAAACGCTGATCGACACGGCGATGACGCTGAACGCGATGCGCGCGGACGCCATCGTCATCCGCCACGCCAGTTCCGGCGCGGTGCGGCTGATCGCCGAAAAGGTCGATTGCCCGGTGCTCAACGCGGGCGACGGCCAGCACGAGCATCCCACGCAGGCACTGCTGGACGCGCTGACCATCCGCCATGCGCTGAAGCTCGCCCCCGGCAGCGACCTGAACGGCCTGCGCGTGACGATCTGCGGGGACATCCTGCACAGCCGCGTCGCCCGCTCCAACATCCTGGCCCTGACCGCGCTGGGGGCCGATGTCAGCGTCTGCGCGCCGCCCGCGCTGATGCCTGCCGAGATCGAGGCGATGGGCGTGACGCCGTTCCACGATTTCGACGCGGCGCTGAAAGGCGCGCAAGTGGTGATGATGCTCCGGCTTCAGCAGGAACGCATGAGCGGCCAGTTCATCCCCTCCCCCCGCGAATACCGGCATCTGTACGGGCTGACGCTCGACCGGCTCGCCAAGGCGGAAGCCGATGCCTTCGTCATGCATCCCGGCCCCATGAACCGGGGCGTGGAGATCGACAGCCAGGTGGCCGACCATCCCACCCGCAGCCTGATTACCCGGCAGGTGGAACGCGGCGTCGCCATCCGCATGGCCTGTCTGGACGTGCTGACACGGCGCGCGAGAGGCGTGCCCGGCTGGGCCGAA
>NZ_DDFB01000065.1:0-2560 GCF_002336885.1 Novosphingobium sp. UBA1939
GCCGACGTCAAGAAGGCCGCCGCCGACGCCGCAGCGGACGCCGAAAAGAAGATGTGATCCCGTGCGCCCCGACCACACCGGCGGGGCGCGGCACGGATTCTCGAGAACGAAGGGGGCGGCAGATGGGAATCTCCGCCCCTTTTCCTTGCCTTTCCGGAGTATCGCGATGCGCGCCCTGAAACCCGCCCTTAACCGGGCGCCGTATCTTCTCCCGCTGCTAGCCCTGGCGAGCTGCGGCCAGAAGGACACCGATCCGGGGCCGGGCGGCGTGACCGTGGGCGAAGCCCGCGCGCTCGACGAAGCCGCCGAAATGCTGGAAAAGCGGCCGGCCCCACCCACGACGGACGCGGACGTGCCACAGGCCAGCGCCAGCGCGGCCGCCGCTACCCCGCCGGTTCAGGCCTCAGCTCGGGCCGACGCGCCAGCGCACTGAGCGCCCGCCCCAGCTCGTCGAGCGCGGCCGCGTCGCGCGATCCGGCGAAGATCGTTGCCGAAAGGCAGAACCGCACCGGCGCAGCGGGCACGACGACGCCCACCGAACAGACGCCGGCGTGAATGTAGCCGTCGTCCACCGCATAGCCGCGCTGGACCGCTTCGGCGACCTGACCCAGCCAGGTGGTGAAGCCCAGCGGGGTACGCCAGCGCACCCTTGCGAAGCGGGCGGCGAGATCGTCCCGGCCCAGCGCTTCCGCCGCCGCCAGCGCCCGCCCGGCGGCACCCCCACCCAGCGGTTGACGCTGGCCTTCGACCATGTGGATGCGGGTCTCCGCCCCGCTTTCGCCCAGCGCGATCAGCGACAGGCGCTCCCCGGCCTGCACCTGCCATAGCCCGGCGGTGGCGTCGTGCGCGGCAGCGAACCGCGCCAGCAATGGCCGGACGCGAGCGGCGAAACGCGAAACCGCGTTCGCCTGCAACACCCCAAGATCGCCCCAGCCCGCCGCCAGCCGGTAGCGCTTGCCGCCGGTATCGCGATCGACCGCCCCTTCGGCCACCAGCGTGCGCAGCAGATTCAGTCCGCTCGAGGGGCTGAGACCGGTTTCCCGGCAGATGTCGGACAAAGTCAGCGCTTCGCGCACAGCCAACAGGCGCAAAATGGTGAACCCTTGGGAAAGCGAGCGGACAGGACCGGACATGAACGCATCATATTTTTCATGATGATGAAAAACAATTCCCAATATTGAATTTATCCGCCTGCACGGTTAGCTTCGGCATCGAACCGACTGGAGAGAATCGTTGTCCGGAATCCTGGAAGGCAAGGTCGTCGCGGTAACGGGTGCGGGCCGTGGCATCGGTCGCGAAATCGCACTGCTATGCGCCCGGCACGGCGCGGCCGTAGTGGTCAACGATCCCGGCGTGGCGCAAGGCGGCGACGGCGGGGATGCCGGGCCGGCGGACACCACCGTCAACGATATCCGCGCGGCGGGCGGCAAGGCCTGGGCCAACCTCGCCAACGTGGCCGACCCCAAGGCCGCCGCCTCGATCGTCGAGGATGCGGTGCAGCGATTCGGGCGGATCGACGCGGTGGTGAACAACGCCGGCATCCTGCGCGACACCATCTGGCACAAGATGTCCTACGAGGACTGGACCAGCGTGATCGACGTCAACCTGACCGGCGCGTTCAACGTTTCCAAGGCGGCAACGCCCTATTTCCGCGAGCAGCAATCGGGCAGCTTCATCCACTTCACCTCCACCAGCGGGCTGATCGGCAATGTGGGGCAGGCCAACTATTCGGCGGCCAAGCTCGGCCTTGTCGCCCTCTCGCATTCGATCGCGCTCGACATGGCGCGCTGGGGCGTGCGCTCGAACTGCATCGCGCCGTTCGCGTGGAGCCGGATGACCGCCTCGATCCCCGCCGAAACGCCCGAGCAGAAGCTGCGCGTCGAACGGATGAAGACGATGAGCGCGGACAAGATCGCCCCGCTGGTCGCCTATCTCGCCTCCGACGCGGCGAAGGACGTGACCAACCAGATCTTTGCGGTGCGCAAGAACGAGATCGTGCTGTTCAACAAGCCGCGCCCGGTCCGTTCGATGGTCAAGCTGGAAGGCTGGACGCCCGAAGCGATCGCGGAGGAACTGATCCCCGCGTTCCGCCCCGCCTTCGCGCGCGCCGACGAGGTTTCGGCCCACGTCTTCCCCTACGATCCGGTTTGAGGAGAGGCCCGGTGAGCATGGTGAACCCCGGCATGGATGCCGATGTCTTCGAACAGTTTCTCGACCAGCTGAAGCGCTACGTCCGCGAACGGCTGGTGCCGGCCGAAGCGGAGGTGATCGCCCAGGATCGCATCCCCGACGACCTGCTGGACGAAATGCGCGAGATGGGTCTGTTCGGCCTGACCATGCCCGAGGAATACGGCGGCGCGGGTATGAACGTGTCGCAGTATATCGAGACCATCCACACGCTGAGCTATGCCATGCCGGCCTACCGCTCGATCGTGTCGATCAACCTCGGCATGGTCTGCTCCGCGATCAAGAACGGCGGCACGGAGGAGCAGAAGGCCACCTGGCTTCCCCGCCTCGCCGCCGGGGAAATCGCCAGCTTCGGGCTGACCGAGCCGGGATC
>NZ_DDFB01000120.1:0-7001 GCF_002336885.1 Novosphingobium sp. UBA1939
GGTAGTGCCGCGACGGGAACGTTGCCGGGCATCCGCGACTTGGGCGTGCATCCGCGACCGCTGGCGCTGTTCCTGGAGCGGTGGATGGTTCGCTTCCGCAAGCAGGGCCGTTTCGGTTCGAAGCCCCGCGCGGCCTGATTCCGGCCAAGGCAGCGCGTGAACGCCGGGGTCAGGCGTTCACGTCGCCATAGTGCGAGGGCGGCTGGATCACGTCCATGCGTTCGGACAGGAGCGGGCGGAAGCTGGGCCGGCTCTTGAACACCGAATACCAGCCGCGCGCCTGTTCGTGCTGTGACCAGTCGATGCCGCCGAGGTAGTCCGCCACCGAAATCTGCGCGGCGGCGGCAAGGTCGGCGAGGCTCATCGTTGCGCCGGCCAGCCAGGGACGGTTGTCGATCAGGTAGTCGATATAGTCGAGATGGGCGTTGGCCAGCCGCATCGCTTCACGCAGCAGACGGCTGTCCGGCGGCTGGCGGTAGATCAGCCGCTTGCGCATCCGTTCTTCCATCAGCGGGTGCGTTACGTCGGCGAAGAAATTTTCGTCGAATAGCGCCACCAGCCGGCGTATTTCGGCGCGGTTGGCGGCGGTGCCGTTGATCATCGGCGTCTTGTCGACCGTTTCCTCGAAGTATTCGCAGATCGCCCGGCTGTCGACCAGCGTGATCTCGCGCTCCGGATTGTGCAGCACCGGCGTGCGGCCGGCGGGGTTCATGCGCGTGAATTCGTCGCGCTGTTCCCACGGATTTTCGCGCCACAGTTCATAGCCGACACCCTTTTCGCTAAGCAGCAGGCGAACCTTGCGGCTGAACGGGCAAAGGGGAAACTGATAGAGTTGCCACATGGGGACATTCCATGGCGCAGGGCCACGGGCGAAGTCCAGCCGCCATCGGCGGGGTTCCCCACAATTTCGCATCCGCCTGGGGGAAGGCAGACGGGCGGCAGACGGTCGGAGCGGGCGGACGCGTCGGCGCGCGCTGCCCGCTCCGGGCAGGTCGAGATGCTATCCGAACAGGCGCAATCTTTCCCGCAGCGCGTCGATGGCGATCTTCTCGATACTGGCGGCTGGGCAATCGGCCGTCAGCAGCGAGGCGAGCGAACGCTGTTTCTGGCCGATCATGTCGATCGCCTGCAGGGTGGTCATGTGGCGGACGACGATATCGGGATCGAGGCAGAGCGACGCGCCGAGCGCTTCGACTTCCTGCGACAGTTCCTCAAGGACGATGGCGATCTGCCGGTGGGTTGCCTCCTGGTTCATCGATATCCTCCATGCGTCAGGCGGCTTCGGCGAGCTGGGCTTCGTTGCTCAGCGCGGCGAGGTTGAGAACCATGACCATGCGTTCGTCGATGGCGGCAAGCCCTTCGAGGAACGGAATGACCGTGTCGTGGCCGGTGCTGGGCGGGGGCGGCTGCAACGCCTCTTCCGGCACGGTGACGATGTCGCTGACGGCATCCACGATCCATCCGCCGATCTGGGCATCCATCTGGGTGACGATGATCGCGTGGCGGGGGGTGGGTTCGGTCGGGTTCCAGCCGAGGCGGGCGGCAAGATCGACCACGGGCAGCACGGTGCCGCGCAGGTTGACCACGCCCGCGACATAGGAAGGCACGCGGGGCAGGCGCGTGGTGGGCGACCAGGCGCGGATTTCGCGGATGGACATGATGTCCAGCCCGAAGATCTGGCCTTCGACTTCGAAAGTAATCAGTTCGCGGATCATCGGCTTGTCTCCCGTCCAGCCATCAGTGGGTGACACGGCGGACCGCCGCGACGAGCTTGGCGGGATCGAACGGCTTCACGATCCACCCGGTCGCGCCGGCGGCGCGGGCGCGCGCCTTCTTCTCGTCCGAACTTTCGGTGGTGAGCACCAGGATCGGGCGATCGCGGTGCCGTTCGCCTTCGCGCAGGCGCTCGATCAGGCCAAAGCCGTCCAGACGGGGCATGTTGATGTCGGTGATGACGACATCGACTTCGTTGCTTTCCAGCCAGTCGAGCGCGGCCATGCCGTCTTCGGCCTGCGCCACGTCGAAGCCGTTCGAGGCAAGGGCGTGGTTGAGCAGGGCACGCATGCTCGGGCTGTCGTCGACGGTCAGGATTCGGGTGGATTTGGTCATGTCGTGGTTCGCTTTCGAGTAAGAAGGGTTTCCTGTCAGAACAGTTCGACGTCGCCCGACGCCTTTTGCGGGCGGGTGGTGGGTTGAACGGGCGGGGCAAGGCGTTCCTCCACCAAGCGGCAGCGGACCTGCCCCGATGCCGGCCGGAAATCGACGCGGCGCGCCTGCGTGCCGCCCAGGTCCTCGCGCATCAGCACGATGCCTTCGCGGGTCAGGAAACCGCGGGCGAACTCCGCATTGATCGAACCGATCTTCATCATCGTCCGGTTCACGTTCGCGCCGCCGTAAAGATGCGCCTTCAGCCGGTGCTTCCGCGCGCCCCGGGACAGCATCTCGTTGACCAGCACTTCCATCAGATAGACGCCGTAGTGAACGTCAATCGCCGCGGACGGGTTCGCACTGGGCGGCTCGGCCAGCAGGAAGTGGTTCATGCCGCCCACGCGCACCTCCGGATCATAGAGGCAGGTGGACACGCAACTGCCCAGGACGGTGGTGAATTCCTCGTCCACGCTGTCGCTGGCGAAGGCCTGACCCTGCATGACCGTTCGCCGCTGCGGATGGGAAACAACAAGAGGTCGATGGTACATGTCAGGCAACCTTGCTGAAAGTATGCCGGGCGATCTGGTCGATCGGCGCGACGATGCTGGCGGCGCCCAGCGCGATGGCGGCCCGGGGCATCCCGAAGACCGCGCAGGTTGCTTCATCCTGCGCGATCGTCAGCGCGCCGGCGCGGGCCATGGAGAGCAGGCCCTTGGCGCCGTCGGCCCCCATGCCGGTCAGCAGGATGCCGATTGCGTCCTTGCCCACCACGTCCGCCGCCGATTGAAACAGGGCGTCCACGCTGGGCCGGTGGCCGGAGATGTGATCGCCCCCGCGCAGTTTGGTGCGCAGGATTTGCGGGCCGCCGACCAGAAGGTGGCGGTCGTTGTTCGGCGGGAAATAGATGTGGCCCGGCCGGAGTGGAAGATCGGGCTGCGCCAGCACCACGTTCGCGGCGCAGGTTTCGTCCAGCGTGCGCGCCACCGCGGCGGTGAACCGCTCGTTGATGTGCTGGACCACCAGCGTGGGCGGGCAATCGGCCGGAAACTCCGAAAGCAACGTGTGCAGGGCTTCCACGCCCCCGGTGGACGAGCCGATGACAATGACCTTGGGCGGCCCCTTTCTGTCCGCCGGAGGCGGGGGAGGGGGCGCGGCGGTGATCGGCGCGGCCGGCGCGGCGTCGTTCGCGAAGCGCACTTTCGCGGCATCGCGGACCAGGCGCGCCAGCTTTCCGCCATCGTCGAGCGGCAGCGTGCCCGAAATCTGGCTCTTGGCGTAACACTCCACCGCACCCAGCGTGAGCGCGCGGGCGGTGGTTTCGTTGCCCTGCTGGGTCGCGCCCGAGACGATGATGACGGGCGTGGGGCGCAGCTTCATGATCTTCTCTAGGAAATCCAGGCCGTTCATGCCGGGCATTTCCACGTCGAGCGTGACCACGTCGGGGTCCAGTTCGCGGATCATCTGGCGGCCTTCGGCGGCGTTCGCGGCAGACGCGACCACCTCGATGTCGCCCTCCCTGGACAGGCGGGTGTGGAGGATAGCGCGCATGGTCGGAGAATCCTCGACGACGACCACGCGGATCGGGCGTTGGCTCATCGTCTGTCTCCCTTGCGATAGATCGTGGGCCCAACGCTGGTAAGGTGTTCCAGCGCCGGCCCGGTCACGCGCTCGCTGTGGCCGATGTAGAGATGCCCGCCCGGCGCCAGCTGCTGTGCGAAGCGGGCCACCAGCCGTTCCTTGGTGGGCGTGTCGAAATAGATCATGACGTTCCGGCAGAAGATGACGTCAAACTCCCCGCGCATGGGCCACGGGCCTTGCAGGTTGAGCGAGCGGAAACGGACGAGGGCCTGCATTTCCGGCGCGATCGTGGCATCTGTGCCGTCGATCCGGCACCAGGCTTCGCGCAGGCGTTCGGGCACCGGCTTCAGATCCTCCGCGCGGTAGCGGGCGGCACTGGCCTTGTGCAGCGCGTGGACCGCGATGTCGCTGGACAGCATCCGCACGTCGCGCTGGGCGATCGCCAGCCCGGCGTTCCGTTCGGGGCCGAGCAGGGTCATCAGCAGCGACCACGTTTCCTCGCCGCTGGAGCAGCCGGCGGACCAGATGCGCAGCTTGCCGCCGCGTTCGAGCCGCTTCACGAAGTCCGGCCGCAATTCCTGCGCAAAATGCTCGAAATGATGCGCTTCGCGATAGAAGAACGTGTGGTTCGTGGTGAGGGCGCAGATCGCGCGCGCCCGTTCCTCGTTGTCCTCGCGGATGCGCATGACATAGGAGCCGAACGTGGCGCAGCCGGAATCCCGCACCAGGGGGGCCAGGCGCGAATAGACGAGCATGGCCTTGCCCGGCGGCAGGACGAGCCCGGCCTCGCGGTGCGCGATCTCGCTGATGGCGGTGAAATCGTCGTTGTCGTAGATGCCCGGGCTGATCCCGGGCATCGATGGCTCGAACGCGGCGGCGATGTTCATGCGGCCTCCTGCGCCTGCGTCGGCGCCTGCGCGGCGGAGGCGGACAGGCTGCGCGCGACCAGGCCGTCCACGTCGATGATCAGCGCCACGCGTCCGTCGCCCAGGATCGTTGCCCCGGCCACGCCTTCGACGGACCGGTAATGCGTGTCGAGGCTCTTGATCACGACCTGCCGCTGATCGCGGATGGCATCGACCAGCAGCGCCGCGCGGCCCGCGCCTTCGGTTTCCACCACGATCAGCACGCCGTGGTCGGGCGCTTCCGTGGCGCCCACCGCGCCCACGGACGCGTGCAGCGGAATGATCGGAATGAACCGTCCGCGCACGTTGATCATCGCGCGCTGCGTGCCCAGGCCCTTCACCTGCTCGATGTCGGGACGCAGGCTTTCGACCACGTTGGCCAGCGGAATGACCAGTGTCTGGTCGCCCACGTTGACGACCATGCCATCGGAAATGGCCAGTGTCAGCGGCATCGTCAGGATGAACGCCGTGCCCTTGCCGGGTTCGGATTCGATGGTGATGCGGCCGCCCAGATCCTTCACGTTCTGGCGGACCACGTCCATGCCCACGCCACGGCCGGAGATGTTGGATATGGTCTGCGCGGTGGAAAAGCCGGGCGCGAAGATCAGCTGGTCGATTTCTTCCTTCGACAGCTGGACATCGGCGGGCACGAGGCCCTTCTCGATCGCCTTGGCCAGCACGCGTTCCCGATCGATGCCGCGCCCGTCGTCCGCAATGCGGATCACGATGCGGCTGGAACGGTGTTCGGCGGAAAGCGTCAGCGTGCCTTCGGGGGATTTCCCGGCGGCCACGCGCTGATCGGATTCCTCGATGCCGTGGTCCACCGCGTTGCGGATCAGGTGCGTGAGCGGTTCGCCCAGCCGCTCGATCACCGTCTTGTCCAGTTCCGTGCTTTCGCCCGACACGTCCAGCCGGACATGTTTGCCGGTGGACTGGGTCAGTTCGCGCAGGATGCGCGGCACGCGGCTGAACACCGAACCGATCGGCTGCGCGCGAATGGACATCGCGCTTTCCTGAATGTCGCGCGTCAGGCTTTCGAGGATGGTCAGCTCCTCGGTCGCGGCCACGCCTTCGCTGACCAGGCGTTGCGCCATCATCGCCTGCGCGATCACCAGTTCCCCGACCGCGTCGATCAGGCGGTCCAGCTTGCCCAGTTCGATGCGGATCGTCTGGTTGGCCGCCGCAGCAGCAGCCGGGGCTGCCGGCGGCGCGGCGGAAGGCGTCTGGCGCGGTGGTTCCTGTACCGCCGCCGAAGCCGAGGCAGGGGCAGCGGGCGCGACGTTGCCGGGCTTCGGCTCGGGCAACTGCACCGGCGGCATGGCAAGGCCCCGCCCGATCACGAGATCGCATTCGTCACCGATGAAATCGAAGATGTCGCGAACGGCGGTTTCGATAACGTCGGTGGGAAAGCTGAAATGCCAGCCGAGATAGCCGGTTTCCGGATCGATCTTGTCGAGCGGCGGGACTTCCGAGATATCGCACAGCTCGCAGCGGCCACCCAGTTCGATGGCTTCGCGCAGCATCAGCACCGGTTCGCTGCCGTTGCGCATGGCGCCGGCATGAGGCCGGACGCGCATTTCCCAGCGCCCCTCGGCATCATCGTCCCCGCTATCGGCCTCGGGCGACGATCCACCCATTGCCCCGGCGAGATCGTCGAGCATGGCGTCGAGATCGATGTCGAGATCTGCATTGGGGGCGTCCTGCGCTTCCGGAGCGGGTTCGGGCACCGGCTTCGCCTTGGCGCTCTTGGCCGGTTTGGCCTTCGGTTCGGGAGCCGGAGCGGCCGTGCCGCCGGCGTTGGCGGCCTGCGCGGCCGTCAGCTCGGCCAGCAAGGCGGTATCTTCCGGCGTCTCGCCGGCGCCCTGCGCCGCGGCGACATGATCGCTCAGCGTATCGAGCGCGCGCAGCAGCAGCTCGATCAGCGGTTCGGTCAGCGGCACGGTGCCATCGCGCACATCCGAAAGCAGCGTTTCGAACGTGTGCGTGAACGCCTGGAGCGCGATGAAGCCGAAGGCGCCCGCGCCACCCTTGATCGAATGGACACCACGGAACACCGCGTTGACGGTATCCTCATCCTGCGTGCCCTGCTGGCAGGCGGCCAGCCCGGTTTCGGCGGCGGTCAGCGATTCCTCGCATTCCGCGAAGAAGATCGCCTGGATTTCCTCGCTGGTCATGCCGCGCCTCCATCGAACAGATCGGCTTGCAGGCCCGCCAGGCGGGCGATGTCCTGCAGGACGGGCGAGGGGAGAATGGTCGCTCCGCCTTGCGAACGGCGCGCGCTGACCAGCAATTGCAACATGGCCTGCCCGATCTGCGTGCATTCGCGTGCGTCGATCTGCAGCGGGCCTGAACCAAGCGATGCGATCATCG
>NZ_DDFB01000115.1:0-34228 GCF_002336885.1 Novosphingobium sp. UBA1939
CCAGAGTTTTTCGAACCCTCCAGCTGCTTCTCGAGCTAGCTCTAAGCAAGATTCATGCTCTTATTGATGATTTTGGAGCCGCTACGGATACGAGCCGCAAGACCCTGAGATATAAGTGACTTAGTTGCCTGCAGTGCTTTCGGTCGCGGAAAATCTTGGAAAACTTAGTATTTTTACAGCTGTTGCTTGTAACCATATGCTTTCTGAAAGGTACCGATCCGGCGGGCCCCGCCTTGTCGGTGAGGTGAGTGAGCGGTCTTAAGAGTGCGCTTAGGAGCGATCGATGGTTCGGGTCACGGTGTTTTCCGGGCCACAGCGGCGTCGCCGTTGGAGCGACGAGGAGCGGCTGGAGATCTAGAGCGAGGCCTTCGCGCCTGGCGCCTGCGTTGCCGAGGTCGCCCGGCGGCATGATGTCTCGACAGCGCTGGTCTACACCTGGCGGCGTAAGCTGCGCGATGCTCATGCCGAGCCCGAGCCGGACGATATGGCGGCTCCTGGTCTCGCGGCGGCGGTGATGATCGAGGATGCGGAAGTGGCTCGCCCCGGTCTACAGCCCGCGATCGTCATTGATCTGGCGCGCGGGAAGCTGATCAGCATCTTTGCCTCGGCATCGCCGGCTCTGGTGGCCTCAGCGTTGAAGGCGCTGCGATGATGCCTTCGGGTGCGCGGGTGTGGATTGCGATGGGGCACGCGGATATGCGCAAGGGGATGCAGGGCCTCGCTTTGCTGGTCCAGCAGGGCTTGAAGGGTGATCCTCACGGCGGCGATCTGTTCGTGTTTCGCGGGCGCGCCGGGGCGCTGGTAAAGGTGATCTGGCACGATGGGGTCGGCATGTCCCTCTATGCTAAGCGGCTCGAGAAGGGCCGGTTCGTGTGGCCGTCGGCGAAGGGTGGCATGGTCTCTCTGACCGCCTCGCAACTGGCCTGCCTGCTCGACGGGATCGCAGTGTTCCTGGCATCCGCAGAGCGCCGGATAGGGCGTTCGTTTTCTTCGCTGTCCGCGCATTTTGCGCTTCATTCGGGCAGGTTTCTGTGATTCCATCGCGGTCATGGAAGCCGCCGTTTCGCCCCTTCCTGACGATATCGAAGCGCTCAAGGCGCTGCTGGCGAGCGCGACCTAGCGGGCCAATGAAGCCGAGGCCAAGCTCGCCAATGCCCATGCCCCGAGAGCGCCACCGAGGCGGTGATCGCGCACCTCAAGCTGCAGATCGCCAAGCTCAGGCGCGAGCAGTACGGCGCCAGCGCCGAGCGTACACGCCGCCTGCTCGACCAGACGAAGCTGCAGCTCGAAAGTCTCGAGGCCGACGCCGCCGAGGATGATCTTGCAGCCGAAGCCGCGGCCGAGAAGACCGCGACCGTCACCGCCTTCGAACGCAAGCGGCCGGCCAGGAAGCCGTTTCCCGAACACCTGCCGCGCGGGCGGGTCGCCGTGCCAGCGCCGTGCTCTTGCCCGGCCTGTGGCAGCAGCCGGCTGTCGAAGCTTGGCGGAGACGTCACCGAGACGCTCGACGTGATCCCGCGGGCCTGGAAGGTCGTCCAGACCGTGCGCGAGAAGTTCTCCTGCCGGGACTGCAAGACGATCACACAGCCGCCAGCGCCCTTCCACGTCGTGCCGCGTGGCTGGGCTGGCCCCAGCTTCCTCGCCATGCTGCTGTTCGAGAAGTACGGGCAGCATCAGCCCCTCAATCGCCAGGCCGAGCGCTTTGCCCGCGAGGGGGTTCCGCTCAGCACCTCGACGCTTGCCGACCAGGTCGGTGCCGCCGCCTTTGCGCTGATGCCACTCTATCGCCTCATCGAGGCGCACGTCCTCGCCGCCGAGCGATTGCATGGCGACGATACCACCGTGCCCGTCATGGCCAAGGTGAAGACCGATACCGCCAGGCTGTGGGTCTACGTGCGCGATGATCGGCCGTTTGCCGGCGCCGATCCGCCGGTGGCGCTGTTCCACTACTCGCGCGATCGGCGCGGCGCGCACCCAAGGGCACATCTCGTGTCCTGGTCGGGGATCCTACACGCCAACGCCTATGGCGGTTACGGCGAGCTATATGCTCCCGGTCGCGTGCCTGCGCCCGCGTTCGAGGCCGGTTGCTTCGCCCACGCGAGGCGCAAGTTCTTCGAGCTGGCCGACGTTGCCAGCGCAGCCCGCAAGAAGAGCCGCGGCGAGCATGCAAGCATGATCCACCCGATCGCGCTCGAGGCTGTGCAGCAGATCGATGCCCTGTTCGATGTCGAGCGCACCATCAAGTCGCTGGTTAAAATTTCATCGTTTTGGTTGTACTTATATGATCAATCTTTTTGGGTGCCCGGCGGCTGCGGTCTCTGACCCTTAACGAATCTCGATCCTAGGTGAAGAAGCGCTCGAGTTCGTTAGGACTGACCCCAGTGGGGTCAAAAAGATATGTCGGATTTCGGTGTAGTATCCTAATGTGATCTGCAAAAAACCCCTCTATATTCAAGGTGTCGTCAAGTCTTAGGCAGTATCGACTGGAGAGAAAAGCAAGTATATCTATCCTTTGATCGTTGTGTTTTGCTTGTAGAGCGATCTCATGGAACTTCGATTTCCCCAGCGGAATTAGCTTCTTGCCTAGGATGGCGCCGATTGCGGCAACATTGGATGATATGGTGGCCACGCCTTCCACAAGCGGCAAAAACATTTCAGATTGCGCAACACGGAGGTGTTCGGGGGGCACGGCGATGTTAGGCTGATTTGCTTCCAATTCCGTAATGAGGGCCTCTGAAGGAGGTGTGTCAGACCCATGCCACTGGGGCAAAATCATTCGATCGTTGCCAAGATCGCAGGCCAGCGATCTCAATAGAGAGATCGGGTCGAGCAAGGGACCAATGCCCTCGTATGTTATCCAGTCCCTTGGTTGAAGGGCTACAAGCAGCGACGAAAGGCCGAACCTTGCCGTCATCGCATCGAACCATGATGGAATACCCTTGGCTTGAGCGACCTCGCAAATTGGATTGATCCATTTGTGGTGCCACAATTCGGCAAATTCTCCGAGCTTTGGGTGGTCCCAGCGATTGCGCGCAAACCAATCCAGCGCGCTGTCGATTTGGTGCCCATAAGGGTCAAAGTAAATTGCCGTATGCATACCCATCCGGGGGAGCGGACCTAACTCCATGAAAAAGACATTGCCCGGGCCGAAGACCTTCTTCAGATAGCGATTGTCGGTTACCGACATGACGATATCCGGAGCGAATGCAGCCTTCAGCCTTTCGAGCTCCTCTAGAAGTGCAAAGTTTTTGTAGCTCGTTCCGAAGCAAAGATCGCGGCTGTAGGCGGATCTGTCAAACCGGCTAATTCGCAGCAGTTCGATTTGATCGATCGGGTGGATTTCCGAGAAATAAGGCGATCCGAGCGCGCAGATCGACGGCGAGGCGGCGACGGCGCTCGTCATGGCAGATATGGAGCGCGCAGCGAATGCGGAACAAAAGCTCCACCAACCCCCAAGGCGGAGGGGGCTGTCGGCATACGTGACGGGTTCCAGATAGAATAAAATCCGCTTGCGCACCACTTCCTGCCCTTCTTTGACCCTCTATTTCTCGTATGGTGTCGGAAGACTGTAGCGTTTTGGGCATGATTGTATAGGCATATCAGTTACATGGAGGTTGTGCTGGAGCGATTTGGAGATGCACCTGTCGGGTGAAGTAAAATCGGGGGTTTTGTGAGCTGATTTCGACCGCCGGGTGAAGCTGGAATTTCGGGGTTCTGAGTTGAGTTCGGATGGCGGCCTGCTGGTGTTTCGGGAACTCGACGATGCCTTGGGACTAAGTGCAATGGCAGGTGAGGTTCTCAAGGATGGCTGTGGCGTAAACCGCCGCACGGCTTGGCCGAGCAATTCCGCCAGAGGGAGTGTTCAGCCGGCTTGGCGGCTATGACTATGTCAATGACGCGGACCAGCTCGGGCGCGATCCGGTGATGGGGCATCATGTAGCAGTTACAGGATCCCCGATAAAAACGTCGTCGAAAACGGTGATGATGACCGGCGGTTGCCATGATTGTTACTGTGCTAGGCACGCTGTATTGGTTTTAAATCTTCACAGTAAGGTTGAGCGTCCTTTTCCAGCCAGTCGATGACTTCCCGGTCAAAGATTCTAGCAATCTTCTCACGCCCACTCTCTCCATCGGCCTATATCCGCATATGCGGTGAATAAAATCACCGGATGCGATGACATGGCGCGGCGCCTCCTCCTTTCCTCCAAGGCTCGTTCGATCAGCCTCAAGGCTGTTTACAAGATGGGTGAGCAGGGTGTGTATGATCCGTTCTGCCAGCTTCGTTGGCCGGAGACGGACGGCAAGGCCGTGTGCCCGCGTTGCGGCTGTCTGGACAGCTACAAGATCAAGTCGCGTCGCCAGGTCGAGTGCAAGGGCTGTAACCGCCATTCCAGCGTCACCGCAGCCAGCGAGAAGGATAATCGTCCTCGTGATCCATAACCATGCGGATAGCACGCGGCCGAATCTCAGCGGCTTCGTTGACGGCGTAAATCCATCGCTTTCGCCATCCACGAGCACCCCTGAATACGGCGCTTTTGAGAACCGCAGGCGTGCCGAGGCGATTGGCGGATGACTTTCCTCAAACAGAATTGTATCGCCCCGGCCGTGGCGGCCTTCGTGGTTCGCGTACGGTAAGAAAGCGTTCAGATGGATATATCCGGCAGACTTCTCGTATTTTCGCCGATCGGCAAATGCACGAAATTGGCGGTGTTGCTTCCGATAATGCTGGTTTCCACGATCCTGACGTCAGGTTGCGCAATGGTGAGTGCGGCTGGCCCCTCTTTCCGGTCGGTCGACCGTGCGGACGGGCAAGTCGTGGCCAATTCTGGCATCAAGGTCATGGACGTCACTGACGGCCTTGCGCAAAGATTGGTTGAAACGCAGCGGGCTGCATTGTTCTCCGAAGCCTTCGCTGCATCGGCTGCTGCAGAACTCGACGGTGAAGGTCTTCTCGTTGGCAAGGGCGATCAGGTCGATATCACAATTTGGGAAGCTCCGCCGGCCACCTTGTTCGGTGCCGGCAGTACCGATATAGCGGCTGGTAGCAACGGGCTGGCGATCGAAACTGGCCGGGTGGCGCGGCAAACCGCATTGCCTGGTCAAGTGGTAGGTGGCGACGGGACGATTATCGTCCCATTTGTGGGGCCAGTCCAGGCGGCGGGGCGAACGACGCAGCAGATTGCTGCGACGATTGCGGCGCGGCTGCGTGGCAAGGCACATGAACCGCAAGTGATTGTCAGGATTGCGGACAACGCGGCTACGAATGTTACTGTCGTGGGGGAAGTTGTACGAAACCTGCGCCTGCCCCTAACTGCCAAGCGCGAACGACTGCTCGATGCATTGGCCGCTGCTGGTGGAGCGCGCCAGCCAGTTGGTAAGACTACGATCCAAATCACGCGCGGTGACGTTGTGGAAACGCTTCCGCTGGCTACGATTATCACCGATCCCCGCCAGAATATTTTATTGAAGCCAAATGATGTAATAACGGCCCTATTTCAGCCTTACAGCTTTACTGCTCTGGGGGCGATTGGTCGCAATAGCGAAATAGATTTTGAAGGTACCGGCCTTACTCTGGCTCAAGCTCTTGGTCGGATAGGCGGTCTTGACGATTCTCGCGCGAATGCAAAAGGCGTGTTCATCTTCCGGCTCGAGGATAAGGCCGCTCTCGGGCTGGCCAATGACCCGTCGGTGCGTACTACGCCTGATGGCAAGGTGCCGGTAATCTTCCGCATCAATCTAAGGGATCCGAGAACATTCTTTATGGCCCAATCCTTTCCAATCCGGAATAAAGATGTAATCTATGTCTCAAATGCGCCGCTGGCTGATATTCAAAAGTTTGTGAATATAGTTGGCTCACTGGTGTTGCCGATTGCCAGTGTGCAAAATGTTACCCGATGAGGCTGTGTTTGATGGCCGATTCGACCCGGTTATCGAAATGCCAAGTGTAGCGCGCTCGTTGTCAGTCTTTCATGTAGGTGCGCTATGCGCATAGCGCTCGGCATCGAAGCTCTTGCGCCACAACTTACCGGTATTGGCCGATATACTTGGGAATTGGCGTGTCGCCTGCCGTTCGTCGAAAGCGTCGATGACGTGAGGTTTTTTCGTGGCGACACGTGGTATACTCGAGCTGGGCATTTTATAGAGAATTCCGACGCCAACTATCCCGTTTCGGCGAACCGTTTGCCTCGCAAGTTGCGGAGGTGGCTAAGCCGGCGCGAGTTTTCGAGAAGACTGTATCACGGGCCGAATTTTTTCTCTCCTCCCCAAGCCGAAAATGCCATTGTAACGGTACACGATCTATCCGTCTTCCGTTTCCCCGAAACCCACCCCGTGGAAAGACTTCGGCATTTTGAGCAGGAATTTCACCGCTCGATTGATAATGCGCGGCACATCATTACAGACACAAACTATATTAAGGTCGAGCTTTCCGGAATGTTCGGGGTTGATCCCAAGCGCATCTCGTCGGTTCCCCTCGGAGTATCCGAGATATTTTTCGAGCTTGGGAATGTTGAACGTGATAACGAGATATTGCGCGAGTATCAACTGGATGGCATAAAATATTGCTTGTGCGTTGCTACAATCGAGCCGCGCAAGGGGCTTGATCATGCGGTAAACGCATTCATGAAATTTCGCGATCGCACAAAAAGTGACGCGGTGTTGGTAATTGTCGGCGCGGCAGGCTGGAACAATGCAAGTCTGCATAAGTTGTTTGACGAGGCTGCCGCTACTGGTGCGGTTCGGTTTTTAGGCTTTGTGTCAGATCCAGCGCTACGTGCGATCTATCGTCACAGCTCGCTATTCGTATACCCGTCTCTATATGAAGGATTCGGCCTCCCCGTGCTGGAAGCTATGGCCTGCAAGATTCCGGCCTTGGTTTCAGATCAATCCTGCCTTCCCGAGGTTTCAGGTAGCGTTGCGATGAGTATCAACGTGGCTGATCACGATGCGTTTGCCCAGGCCTTTGAGCGGAGTTTCGAAGATACCGAATGGCGTGTGCGCGCTATCAGCGACGGGCTGGCTTTGGCAAGGCATTTGAGCTGGGACCAATGCGCAAGAAAGACTGCAGAAATCTATCGCCGGTTTGCATGACCTGAAGGTTCTGGCATCGCTGGCATTTCCTCAATTGCTATCACCGCCCCGCCGCTCGGGCGATCTCCGCCAGACCCTGGGCCAGCGCCAGTTCGCTGTTCTGGCTGTCGCCCAGCAGGGTGCGGTGCAGGGCGAGCAGGCGGGCGAGGAGGCGTTCCAGCTTGCGGCCGCGCCAGCGGCGGAGCTGGTTGGCGAGGTCCTGGCGGTCGCGGAAGAACACGCGGCGCGAGGTCACTTCGTCTTCCATGAAGGCGCTCATGTCGCTGCGGTGGCCGAGCCGGCCGGCAAGGTCGGCGAGTTGCACCGCGCGCCGTTCGAAGGCGAGCAGCAGGCCGACCGGATTGAGCGCCATTTCGCGCATCCGCGCCAGTTCGCCGGGCAGGCGCGCGGTATCGCCGCCCAGCACGGCGTTGACCAGCGGCATGAAGCCATCGTCCTCGTTGACCGCGCCGATCGCGTCGAACGCGGCGGCGTCGGCGGTGCGCGGGGCCTGGGGGCTGGCGTCGAGGTAGAGTGCGAGCTTCTCGATCTCGCTGCGCGCCATGCGCGTGTCGAGCCCCGTACCGCGCGCGATGCGTTCGGCCAGTTCCCCGGTCAGGCGCACACCGGCGGCATCGGCCATGACGCGCACGGCCTCGGTCACCGATTTGACGTCGGGCGGATGGAACATCGCCACCAGCGCATCGGGCCGGTCGCCCAGCAGCTTGGCCACGCGCGACTTGTCGGTGGCGGAACTGGCGACGATCAGCACCGGCCAGCCATCCACCGGGCTGGCGAGCAGCGTTTCCACCGCGTCGAACGCCTCGTCTCCGGCGGTACGCACGTGAATCTGCCGCTTGTCGCCGAACAGCGAGACCGAGCGCGCCTCGTCGGCCAGCTTCACCGGATCGCGCTTCAGCTCCGATCCGGAAATCTCCACACGCTCCGCCTCGCCCAGCAAGCCGGCGATCTTCTGCGCGGCATCGCCGGCGCCGGCTTCGTCGGGGCCGCAGAAATAGAACACGCGGCATTCGCGCGCGGCGCGGGCGGCGGTGCCGGCGAAGTTCTTCTGCGTGGCTTTCACGGCCGGCGGTCCGGTCCGGCGGCCCGCGCGGCGTGGATCATTGCGGCTTGCGCAGCTTGACCGCGACGCGGGTGACGATCTGGTCGGCCACTTCGCGCGAAAGGTTTTCGAGCGCGGTCTGTTCCGCCGCGATCACCGCGTATTCGCTGGAGACCACGTCCAGCCCGGCATCGGCGCCGGCGGTCGCGTCCAGCACGACATCGCCGCTGGCGAGATCGACCAGCTGGAAACGCGCGCGCAGCGTGCGCCGTTCGCGGGTGACGGTATCGTCGGAAAGGATGCCGAGGCCCTGCAGGCGCTCGTCCAGCCGCACGTCGAGCCGGTAGCGCGCGCCGTCTTTGCCGCCCGCGCCCAGCCGGTCGACCAGCGCGTTGCGCACCAGCCAGCCGGACTGGCCCTGGATCGAGGGCACTTCCACCCCGCTCAGCGCCCGCGCCACGGTGCCGCTGCCGCCCCCGGCGTACATCGGGCTGAGCCCGCCACACCCGGCAAGCAGCGCCGTCAGCAGGGCGCCAGCCAGCAGCCGGGGGAGGGGAGGCATGTTACGCGACAAGGTTCACCAGCCGATCGGGCACCACGATCACCTTCTTCACTTCCGCCCCGTCCAGCGCACGCTGCACCTTGTCGCTGGCGAGGGCAAGGCGTTCCAGCTCCTCGCGCGCGGTGCCCTTGGCCACGGTCAGCGTATCGCGCAGCTTGCCCTTGACCTGCACCGCCACGGTCACCTCGTCATCGACCAGCAGCGCCGGATCGACGGCGGGCCAGGCCGCGTCGGCCACCAGCCCTTCGCCGAAGTGCGCGAAGGCTTCCTCGGCCAGGTGCGGCATCATCGGCGAAACCAGCAGCAGCAGCGCGCGGATCGCGGCGGAGCGGCTGGCCGAAGGCGCGGCCTTCTCGATCGCGCCGGTCAGTTCGTAGATGCGCGCCACGGCCTTGTTGAAGCCCAGCGCCTCGATGTCCTGCGCCACGGCCTGCACGGTCTGGTGCGCCTTGCGGTCGATGGCCTTGTCCTCGCCGATGGCCGAAGCGTCGTATTGCGCGAACAGGCGCCACAGCCGCTGGACGAAGCGAGCGCAGCCCTCGATGCCGGCTTCCGACCACGGCAGGTCGCGCTCGGGCGGGCTGTCGGACAGCATGAACCAGCGAATCGCGTCGGCGCCGTACTGGCCGACGATCTCATCGGGATCGACGACGTTCTTCTTGGACTTCGACATCTTGATGACGCGACCGATCTCCACCGGCGCGCCATCCGTCTTCAGCGTCGCGCTCTCGCCCGTCCGTTCGACTTCGGCCGGGGAGAACCACACCGGCTGGCCGCTGGTGGCGTCGGTCCGCGAATAGGTCTCGTGCGTCACCATCCCTTGCGTGAACAGGCTGGCGAAGGGCTCCTTCACGTCCAGCTTGCCGATCCGGGCCAGCGCGCGCGTCCAGAAGCGGGCATAGAGCAGGTGCAGGATCGCGTGCTCGATCCCGCCGATATACTGCTCCACCGGCATCCACTGGCGGATCTGTTCGGGATCGAACGGACGGTCGGCCGGCTGGCTGGCGAAACGCAGGAAGTACCACGACGAATCGACGAAGGTATCGAGCGTGTCGGTCTCGCGCCGGGCGGGCTTGCCGCATTGCGGGCAATCGACGTGCTTCCAGGTGGGATGGCGGACCAGCGGGTTGCCCGGCGTCTGGAAATCGACATCCTCGGGCAGCGTGACCGGCAGGTGCTTCTTGGGCACCGGCACCACGCCGCAGACCTCGCAATGGATGAACGGGATCGGCGTGCCCCAGTAGCGCTGGCGGCTGACGCCCCAGTCGCGCAGGCGCCACACCGTCTTGCCTTCACCCCAGCCTTCGCTTTCGGCGCGGGCGATCACGGCGGCCTTGGCGTCGGTAACGCTCATGCCGTCGAGGAAGCCGGAGTTCACCAGCAGCCCATCGCCGGCTTCGGCCTCGCCCGCGAAGGGCTTGCCGGCATCGGTCGCGTCCGCCGCGACGACGCGCAGGATCGGCAGGCCATACTTGGTGGCGAAATCGAAGTCGCGCTGGTCATGCCCCGGCACGGCCATGATCGCGCCGGTGCCGTAATCCATCAGCACGAAGTTCGCGATATAGACCGGCAGGTCCGCGCCGGTGAACGGGTGCTTCGCGGTGATGCCGGTATCGAAGCCCAGCTTTTCCGCCGTTTCCAGTTCGGCGGCGGTGGTGCCGCCCTGCTTGCACAGCGCGATGAACTCCTGCGCGGCGGTGCTGCCGGCGGCCACGGCCTGTGCTACCGGGTGATCGGCGGCGACCGCGACGAAGCTCGCGCCGAAGATCGTGTCCGGGCGCGTGGTATAGACGTCCAGCTTCTCGCCGCTGGAAAGCGTGAAGGCGAATTGCAGGCCCTGGCTCTTGCCGATCCAGTTTTCCTGCATCAGCCGGACCTTTTCCGGCCAGTTTTCCAGCGTGCCCAGGCCTTCCAGCAGTTCCTCGGCGAAATCGGTGATCTTGAGGAACCACTGGTTCAGCTTGCGCTTTTCCACCAGCGCGCCCGAACGCCAGCCGCGCCCGTCGATCACCTGCTCGTTGGCCAGCACGGTCTGGTCGACCGGGTCCCAGTTGACCGCCGATTCCTTGCGATAAACCAAGCCGCCTTCGTAGAGGTCGAGGAACAGCGCCTGTTCGTGGCCGTAGTATTCCGGCTCGCAAGTCGCGATCTCGCGGCTCCAGTCGAGCGCGAAGCCCAGGCGCTTCAACTGCGCCTTCATGTTGGCGATGTTGTCGCGCGTCCAGCCGCCGGGGTGGACGCCCTTTTCCATGGCGGCATTTTCGGCCGGCATCCCGAAGGCGTCCCAGCCCATCGGGTGCAGCACCTCGAAGCCCTTCATCCGCTTGTAGCGGGCCAGCACGTCGCCCATCGTGTAGTTGCGGACGTGGCCGATGTGGATGCGCCCCGAAGGATACGGGAACATTTCCAGCACGTAGCTACGCGGCTTGTTGCTCGCGTCGTCGGCGCGGAAGCTCTCGCGCTCGTCCCAGACGCGCTGCCAGCGGATATCGGCGGAAGAAGGATCGAAACGGTCTGCAGTCATGCCCGCTCCTCTAGGGAGCGCGGGGCGCACGTGCAAGGCGCTCTCTGCCGGCGGGAGAGCCCCGCCGGTGTTCTAATTTTGCCGCTTCAGCCCTTGATCGTCTGGCGGCGCAGGTCGCGCGCCTTGGTCAGGATCACGTCTTCCAGCTTCTGCACGGTGGCGGCCTGCACCGGCGCATCGACCCACTGGCCGTTTTGCGAAACCTGGCGGCTGGCGGCAACGCGCAGGGCATCGGCGCGCAGGTCCTGATCGAGAATCGACACGGTAACCTTGACGCGTTCGCCGGGGTTCTTCGGGTTGGCGTACCAGTCGGTCACGATCACGCCGCCGTTGCTGTCGGTCTGCAGCATCGGCATGAACGACAGCGTTTCCAGGCTGGCGCGCCAGAGATAGGCGTTGACGCCGATCGTCGTCACCTTGCTGGCGGCAAGGTCCAGCTGGGGGCGCTGCTTCTTGTGACCGCAGGCGGACAGCCCGAGCGCCAGCGTGCCGAGCACGGCGCATGTGACAAGGACGCGACCGGACGCGAGGCGTTTGGCACGGCGGAATCCAGAGGCGCTGACGGTCACTACACTTCGTCCTTGCTGGCGGGAGGGAAGCGGCTGACGCATCCTTCCGGTCCTGATATGAAGCGCGCTTGCGGCACGCCGGTCCGGGGCCTCTATCACCCCGGCGCCGCGGGCCGCAAGCGCGATGAAACAAGAGTCCACATAGCAGGCGCGCGGCGTGAACCGGTCCTGAATGTTTCGGGGTTGTGGACATCGTGCAACAGCTTGCCAACAAGCGGTGCCGGACCCACATGGAGACTCGCCTTCGGGCCGTAACGGTTATAAGGACAAACAAAGAGATCGCCTTTGTCACGAGAATCACATATTCCGCGTCAAGGGAGGCTCTACAACAGGGCTGAGGGACTGTTTCGAGATGACTGGCAGGGTTGACGGCAAAGGCAAAAAGCGCGGCTTGCGCCGTATTTTGCGTGCGCCCCTGCTGATCGGCGCGGCGGCGTCCGCCGGTCTTCTGATCGCTCCCACTGTCAGCAGCGCTTTCGCGAGCCATTTCGATGCTTCGCCCGTCAGCCTTGCCGCGCGTGGCGGGATCGGCTCTTTCACGCCGGCCTCGATTGATCCGCGCCTTGCCGCGCAGATCACCGTGCGCGCGTTGTCGAATGGCAAGCTGTTCCGGTTCACGCCCGCTGGCACCGAAACGCGGCCAGACCGCGCGGTGACCGTGGCGGTTCGCGTGAACGACGATACTTCTCGCGTCGTATCCGTTCGCCAGGCCTTTGCCGCCGCCGCGACCACGCCAGGCGCGGCCACCGTGCGGATCGCGCCAACGGCCTATAACCTGGGCCTCGCGCGCGGCTATCAGAGCTTTGCGATCGATGGATCGCAACCGCGCGAAGCCGCGCGTCTGGAAATGCCCGATTTCCAGGCTTTCAAGCTGTCCGGTCCTGCACCGACGGCACCGGGCCGCCTTTCGCCGCGCCTGGAACTGGACCAGAAGGAACGTGCCGGACGCGCGCCGCGCACGCTTGAGAATCAGGGTGACTACCAGGTCGATCTGGGCGGCAGCTATCGCCTGACCGGCAATCTCAACGTCATGGCGGGCATCCGCTATTCGTCGGAGCGCGATCGCCTGCGTCCCCTGACGGATGGCAAGCAGGATAGCCAGGCTGTCTACGTCGGAACGCAGTTCCACTTCTGATTTCCCGACATCGCCGGTTTCTGCGCATCGGAGGCTTTCCGATGGTGCCGCGTTATTTGCACGTTTCTTCGCGCGTGCAGTATAGCTGGCAGCATTATGCCGCGATGCAGCAATATATCGCGCTGCAATAATTGGATTTTGATCCGTAAAGCGCTTGTAGCTCCGCGCCCATATCCTTACGCTTGATGGCGATAGGGGCGATTACTGGAGTTTTGACATGGCGCGTGTTGCAATTGTTACCGGCGGTACTCGGGGTATTGGCGAGGCGATCAGTCTTGCACTCCGGGATCTCGGTTTTACGGTCGCCGCCAACTATGCTGGCAATGCCGAGAAGGCCAAGGCCTTCACCGACGCCACGGGCATCAAGGCCTATCGTTGGGATGTCGGCGATCATCAGGCCTGCCTTGACGGGTGCGCGCAAGTGGCGGCGGATTTCGGCTCTGTCGATGTCGTGGTGAACAATGCGGGCGTCACGCGCGACGGCGTGCTGCACAAGATGACGTTCGACGACTGGAACGAGGTCATGCGTATCAACCTGGGCGGGTGCTTCAACATGGCCAAGGCGACCTTTCCGGGCATGCGCGACCGGGGATGGGGGCGCATCGTCAACATCGGTTCGATCAACGGGCAGGCCGGGCAGTATGGTCAGGTCAACTATGCCGCGGCCAAGTCCGGCATCCACGGCTTTACCAAGGCGCTGGCGCAGGAAGGCGCGAAATACGGCGTGACCGTGAACGCGATCGCGCCAGGCTATATCGATACCGACATGGTCGCGGCCGTGCCGCCGGCGGTGCTGGAAAAGATCGTCGCCAAGATTCCGGTCGGCCGGCTGGGCCACGCGTCCGAAATCGCGCGCGGCGTGGCGTTCCTCTGTTCGGAAGAGGCAGGCTTCGTCACCGGATCGACGCTGTCGATCAACGGCGGCCAGCATATGTACTGATCGCTGCACGGGCGGCTTTGCGGCCGCCCGTGGCGCTGGTAAAACAGGGCGTGGCTTCGCTCTACCATCCTCCCGTCAAGCGCTCGGTGGAAATCGCCGGGCACAAGACCTCGATCAGCCTGGAACCGTTGTTCTGGGAGATGCTTCGCGCCACAGCGGAGGCGGAAGCGCTGCCGATCAACGCGCTGGTGGCGCGTATCGATGCCGAACGCATCGCCAGCCCCACGCCGCCCGGCCTTGCCAGCGCCATCCGGCTGTGGCTGGTGGCGCGCGTGGGGATCGGCCTTGCGCATGACGGATAGGCGCGGTCCGCTGGTGCGCGTCGATTTCGAAGCGACCCTGATCGAATGGCGCGGCCCGGCGCCTTTCGTCTTCGCGCCGATTCCCGATCATCATTATGGCGAGATCGCCCATGCGGCGCGTCAGGCGAGCTACGGCTGGGGCGTAGTGCCGGTGGCGGCCGTGATCGGTACCACGCGCTTCACCACATCGCTCTTTCCGCGCGACGGCGGTTATCTGCTGCCGGTGAAAGTGGCGGTGCAACGCGCGGAACGCGTTGGCCCGGGCGCGCGCGTTTCCGCGCGGATCGAGATCGGCTGACGCGCCGCGCTCAGTCCCCGCCGACGCGCTCCACATCGGCGCCGAGCAGCGCGAACTTCTCTTCCAACCGCTCGTAGCCGCGATCGAGGTGGTACAGCCGGTGTACCTGCGTTTCGCCTTCGGCGGCGAGGCCCGCGATCACGAGGCTCATAGAGGCACGCAGGTCGGTCGCCATCACTTCGGCGCCGGTCAGCTTGTCGACGCCGTGGACGATCGCGGTGCGGCCCTTGGTCTCGATCCGAGCGCCCATGCGGTTCAGTTCGGGAACGTGCATGTAGCGGTTTTCGAAGATCGTTTCGGTCAGCACGCTGGAGCCTTCGGCCAGGCACAGCATGGCCATCAGCTGCGCCTGCATGTCGGTGGCGAAGCCGGGGTAGGGGGCGGTGGAGATGGTCACGGGGCGCAGCGGGCCGTCGGCGGCCACGTGGATGCCGCCCTTGACCGGTTCCACCCGCACGCCCGCGTCGCGCAGCGCCTGCACGGTCGCTTCCATGTCCTCGATCCGGGCGCCGGCCAGCGTCACTTCGCCGCCGGTGATCGCCGCGGCGCAGGCATAGCTGCCCGCTTCGATCCGGTCCGGCATGACCATATAGGTCGCGCCGTGCAGGCGATCGACGCCGTGGATGGTGAGGTCGGACGTGCCGATGCCCTCGATCTGCGCGCCCATGGCGACGAGCAGGTTGCACAGGTCCACGATTTCCGGTTCGCGCGCGGCGTTATGCAGCGTGCTTTTGCCCTTGGCGAGCACGGCCGCCATGACCGCGTTCTCGGTCGCGCCGACGGAGACCACGGGGAAGCTGTAGCGCCCGCCGGGCAGGCCGCCATCGGGGGCGATGGCGCGGACATAGCCGGCGGCAAGCTCGATCTGCGCGCCGAAGGCTTCGAGCGCCTTCAGGTGCAGGTCGATCGGGCGGTTGCCGATGGCGCAGCCGCCGGGCAGCGAAACGGTCGCCTCGCCGGCGCGGGCCAGCAGCGGGCCGAGCACGAGGATCGAAGCGCGCATCTTGCGCACGAGGTCATAGGGCGCGACGGTGGACGTCAGCCGCGTGGCCTGCAGCGTCATCACCCGGCCGAAATCCTCGGGCCGCGCGCCGGCGATCGACGTTGACGTCCCGAACTGGTTCATCAGGTGCTGGAAGCCGTCGATATCGGCTAGGCGCGGCAGGTTGCGCAGGGTGACCGGCTCATCCGTCAGCAGCGCGCAAGGCAGCAGGGTCAGCGCCGCGTTCTTCGCGCCGGAGACCGGAACCGTACCCGAAAGGCGCTTGCCGCCGCGAATGATGATCTTGTCCATCGCGGTCGTTTAGCCGGTTTGCCATGGCGCGCAAGAGGACGCCGGCGCGAGGCCGGGCGTCCGCTTGCGAACCGTTGCCGTTGTGGCGGTTTCGGCCGGTTCAGGCCGCCTTCCAGCGCAGCGGCAGCGCCTTCAGTCCGCCCACGAAGGTGGAACTTGCCCGGCGCGGTTCGCCAGCCAGTTCGATGCTGTCGAGTCGGTCCAGCAGCGCTTCGAACAGGATGCGCATTTCCAGCCGGGCAAGATGCAGGCCCAGGCACTGGTGCGCGCCCGCGCCGAAGGCGATATGGCGATTGGCCTGGCGCGAGGCATCGAACCGGCGCGGGTCCTCGAACCGTTCGGGATCGTGGTTCGCCGCGACATAGTTGACCATCAGCCAGTCGCCCTTGGCGATGGCCTGCCCGCCCACTTCGGTATCTTCCGCCGCCGTGCGCATGAAGTGCTGGACCGGCGAGGTCCAGCGGATCGCTTCCTCGACGATGCCCGCCAGCAGGCCGCGATCGGCCTTCACCCGCGCGAACTGTTCCGGATCGCGCGCCAATGCCAGCATCGCGCCTGCGGTGGAGGCCGATGTCGTATCGTGCCCTGCGCTGGCGGTGATGATGTAATAGCCGGCGGTGTCCCGGTCGCTCATCGGCTCGCCATCGATCACCGCGTTGGCGATCACGGTGGCGAGGTCGTCGGTAGGGTTGGCGCGGCGATGGCGGGCGAGTCCGGCGAAATAGCCTTCGAAATCCTTCACCGCGCCGGCCACGATCTGCGCGATCTGTTCGGGCGTCAGGTTCTTGAGGCCCGACTGGCTGAGGTCCTCGTCCTGTCCGCCGAACATCTGCTGGGTCAGCACCAGCATCCGCCCCTCGTCTTCTTCGGGCACGCCCAGGATCTGCATGACGACGTGCAGCGGATAGGGCGAGGACACCAGCTTGGTGAAATCCCCCTCGCTGCCATGCGCGAGCAGGCGATCGACCGTGGCGTTGGCGATCTTGCGGATCTCGCCCTCCAGCTTGACCAGGTTCTTGGGCATGAACCAGTCCTGCGTCAGCCGGCGCAGCTTGGGGTGCTTGGGCGCATCGATCTGCACCAGCGATTCGACCAGATGCGGGCTGCCGCCGGTGATCTCCTTGATCAGGGCTTCGCTGGACTTCAGCCCGAACACGCTGGCGCGCGGGTGGTTGAGGAAGGTCGTGTTGGCCTTGCTGACCTTCATCGCGTCGTCGAAGCGGGTGAGCAGCCAGAACGGATCGTGCGAATCGTCCGGCGCCTCGATGCGCGCCACCGGCATGTTCGCGCGCAGCCAGTCGAACCGGTCGAGCAGCGGGTCCCACGCGGCATAGGCGTGCGGATCGATCACGGCGCGCGCATAGTCGGCGGGGGCTACGGGCGTGGTGGTGGAAGCCATAGGGCGGGTTCCTTGCTTTGTATCCGTCTGCGGGCGGTCAGGCGCAGGTGTTCAGGCGGCGGGCGATTTCGCGGCTTCGGCGGTGGCGCGGTATTCGTCGCGCAGCAGCCGCTTGAACAGCTTGCCCGTGGGCTCGCGCGGCAGCTCTTCCCGGAAATCGATCGTGCGCGGCATCTTCACCCGCGAAAGCTGCGGTGCGAGCCATTCGGTCAGCTCGGCGGCCAGCTCCGGCCCCGCATCGGCCATGTTCGCGGGCTGGACCACGGCGATCACGCGTTCGCCCATGTCGGGATCGGGCGCGCCGATCACGGCGGCGTCGGCAACCTTGGGGTGATGCACCAGCAGGTTCTCGATCTCCTGCGGATAGATGTTCACGCCGCCCGAAATGATCATGAAGCTCTTGCGGTCGGTGAGGAACAGATAGCCTTCCTCGTCCTGGATGCCCACGTCGCCCAGGCTCGTCCAGCCATGCTTGTTGGTGGCGTCGCGCGTCTTGTCAGGATCGTTGTGATAGCTGAACACGCTGCCGCCTTCGAAGAAAACCTGTCCTTCGGTGCCGCGCGGCACCTCGTCGCCGTTCTCGTCGCAGACGCGGATCGTGCCCAGCAGCGCGCGTCCGACCGAGCCCGGCCGTTGCAGCCATTCCTCGCTGGAAATGAACGTGAAGCCGTTGCCTTCGGTGCCGGCGTAGTATTCGCGCAGCACCGGCCCCCACCATTCGATCATCGCCTTCTTCACCGGCACGGGGCACGGCGCTGCGGCGTGGATTGCGTTCTTCAGCGAGGACACATCGTAGCGGGCGCGGACGTCTTCCGGCAGCTTGAGCATCCGGACGAAATGGGTCGGCACCCACTGGCTGTCGGTCACCTTGAGCGTCTGGATCAGTTCCAGCGCCTTTTCCGGATCGAATTTCTCCATGACGACGACGGTGCCGCCAAGGCGATGCACCGTCATCGACCAACGCAACGGCGCGGCATGATAGAGCGGGGCAGGGGAGAGATAGACGGCGTCCGGCCCGATGCCGAACGCCTGCGAGGCGAGCGCCAGCAGCGAATTCGGCGCGCCGATTGCCGGGTCTTCCGGCAGCGGCACGCGCACGCCTTTGGGCTTGCCCGTGGTGCCGGAGGAATAGAGCATGTCACAGCCCGCGCGCTCGTCGGCGATGGGCGTGGCGGGCATGGCCGCGAACGCCGCTTCGGCGCTGAGATCGCCTTCTCCGCCGAACCGCAATTGGGGCAGGCCCGGATCAAGCGCGGCGACTTCATCGAGAACGGGGGCGAGATAGTCCGAACCGATCAGCAGCTTCGCCCCGCTGTCCTTGGCAATATAGGCGATCTCCGGCGCGGTGAGGCGGCTGGAGACCGCGACATAGACCAGTCCGGCCCGCTGGGCGCCCCAGGCGACGGAGAAGAAATCGGGATGGTTCTCCAGGCAGATCGCGACCGTATCGCCGATCTTCAGCCCGCGCGACCGGAACAGTTGCGCCGCCCGGTTGCTGGCTTCGTCCAGCTCGCGATAGGTGATGGTCCGTCCGCTTCCGCCCATGATCACCGCCGGTCGATCGGGATTGGTCCGGGCATGGAACGTCGGATGGTATTGCATCGTATCGGCATCCTTCTTCGCGCGGAGTCTTCGGGGACTCCTTTGCGAAGCACTTTAACCGATCGATTAAATTGCGCAATGGCTGACGATCAGAATCCGAACGCGGATAGGCTCTCATAATCGTCGGGCCGCCGTCCTTGCGGCCAGTGGAAGCGCCTGTCGGCTTCGGCAATCGGCGCGTCGTTGATGCTGGCGATGCGCCGCCGCATCAGCCCATGTTCGTCGAACTCCCAGTTCTCGTTCCCATAGGACCGGAACCATTGCCCCGCCTGGTCGCGCCATTCGTAAGCGAAGCGCACCGCGATCCGGTTTTCCCGAAAGGCCCATAGTTCCTTGATAAGCCGATAATCCTGCTCGCGCTGCCACTTGGCGGTCAGGAACGCCACAATGGCCGGGCGCCCTTGCAGGAAGGTGTCGCGGTTGCGCCAGAGGCTGTCCGGCGTATAGGCCAGCGCCACCCGTGCGGGATCGCGGCTGTTCCAGGCGTCCTCCGCGAGCCGTACCTTGGTGATGGCGGTCTCTTCGGAGAACGGGGGCAGCGGAGGGCGGTGTTCAGTCATCGTGGTGTCCTTCCTGGGTGGCAATGCGGGCGCGGAGCGCCGCGTTTTCCGCTTCGAGCGTGGCAAGCTGATCGCGCAGCGGCTGGATGGCCAGCGCCACTTCGCGGTCCGTGTAGCGTGGCGTGATATGCTGCGGGCAGTTCCAGTCGAAGGCGCGCAGCCGCAGAACGAAAATCCGTTCCGGCTTCGCCTTGTCGCGCGGATCGATCACTTTGGCTGTCAGTTCCGGATCGGCGTCGAGCGCCACCACCTCTGCGTGGGCATAGATTTTCATGCGCCGCCGACGGGGATAGTCCATGAGGATCAGGGCAACCCGGTCATCGGCCGACAGATTGCCAAGGCTGATGTACTGTCGGTTGCCGCGATAGTCCGCGAAGGCAAGCGTGCGATCGTCGATCATCCGCAGGAAGCCGGGTGCTCCGCCCCGGTGCTGAACATAGGGCCAGCCGGTTTCCGAGGTGCTGGCCATGTAGAAGCTGTCGCGCGCAGCGATGAAGGCGGCTTCCGCTTCGGTGAAGCGATCGAAACTGCGATCCGTGCGGACATCGGTCCACATGTCGGCGCTGCCCATGGCGCGCTGCGCCGCGCGCACACTGGGCGTCATCGCGATGTCGAGAAAGCCGTAAGCCATGGGAACCCCCGTTCGCCGGCCCTGTCGCCGGCGTCGGGAGTCGTTGTACGCTCCGGAAACCTCTTTGATAATCAGCCAGGAAAGGAATGTATTCTTCCGATTTATGGAAGAACATCCCGGTGGCCTCGGGTGTAACGCCGGCGGAGGGCTGTCAGAAGGAACAGGCTCAAGGCAAGAACGACACAAGCGCCAAAGAAAAAGGCGACGTCACCGCCGCCTTTTTCCGCACCCTCTCCAAGATGCTTCTTTAAAACCGGGACGGCTTGTTATTCGGGTCCGCCGCGTCCTTCGGCCGGGTCGTTGGTGACAAGCAGGCCGCTCGCGGGCGTCTGCATGTAAGGCAGCGGGTTCACGGCTTCGCCGGCAACCCGGACTTCATAGTGCAGGTGCGGGCCGGTGGAACGGCCGGTCGAACCGACATAGCCGATCACGTCGCCCTTGTGGACGATCTGGCCTTCGGCAACGGCAATGCGCGACATGTGGCCATAGCGCGTTTCCATGTTGCCGCCATGTTCGAGCTGAACATAGAGCCCGTAGCCGCTGAACCAGTCGGCGCGACCGACGACGCCATCGGCGGTCGCATGGATCGGCGTGCCAGTGGGCGCGGGAAGATCGATGCCCTTGTGGGCGCGCAGACCGCCGAGAACCGGATGGACGCGCAGGCCAAAGCCGCTGCTCATCGAGCGACTGCTGGTGACCGGGATCAGCGAGGGGATGGAAACCGGGCCGGAGCGGCGCACGGGCGCTGCGGTCGACGAACCGGTATCGAGAGCCTGCCAGCTGGCGAAAAGCTGGTGAAATTCCTCGTCGCCGTTGTCCGAAGCGCCGGTCTTGGCGGCTTCCGCGGCGCGGAGTGGAGCGGCGATATCAGCGGCAGCGGCGCTGTTGGCAAGAGCCGGAGCGGCCGAGAAAGCGAAGGTTACGGCAGCGAGAGCACCGAAGACCGACTGGAAGGTTTTGTTTTGCGACATTACGACCCGAACAACCCTTTTATCCGATCCGCAGGAAGGCGTAGCGCCTCTGTCCGGATCACGATTTTCCCCAGTACAATTCTGCCCTCAGGCCGCAGACAGGCTTTGCCCGCTGCCATCGGTTCTTGTGTCAGAGTTGGTCGGAAGCCCCCCCGCCATCTCGTGCAGCAAGGGGTAGAGGGGGGTGTTGCGGTTAGGCAACCCCTTCCAGGAAATCATACGATAAACCGGCTGATCGACGCGCCGAGTCGTTGAACGGTGGCTTAACAGTGCCGCGAAAATGCCGCGCAACCAGCGTTCGCCACAGGTCTGGCGGCGATTCAGCCCGTTCTTCGCAGACTTGCGCGAAATGCGATGTGCCGAAGCGCACATGGCGAATTTCATCGGCCAGGATGCGGGACAGGATGCGCGCGCTGCGTTCATCGCCCGCGGCGGTGAAGCGTTCGATCGTCGTCGGCGTCACATCCAGCCCGCGCGCTTCCAGCACCATGGGCACCACGGCCAGCCGCGCGGCGATATCGTGCGCCGTCTCGCGCGCGGCGTCCCACAGGCCGTCGTGGGCGGGCATCGCGCCATAGAAGCTGCCCAGGGTGCGCAGCCGCCGGGCGAGCAGGGCGTGGTGCATTGCTTCGTCGGCGGCCACCGACAGCCAATCCGAGACAAACTGCGGACCCCGCTCCGCGCCGAACCGCCCGGCCGCGTCCAGCGCCAGATCGATCGCGACGAACTCGATATGCGCCAGCGCGTGGAGCAGGGCGATGCGGCCGCGCTCCGATCCGCCGCGTCCGCGCTTGGGCATGGCGTTGGGCGGCAACAGGACGGGTGCGGCGGGCCGGGCTGGCATATCGGGCATCGCGGCCTCGAAGCGGAACGCCAGCCGCCCCGCCGCCCAGTCGCGGGCCACGGCCCGGGTGGCCATGACCTTGGCGTCGGGCGCGGCGGTCAGCATGGCCGCGCGGATCGCGGCGGAAACGCTCGGGCGATCGGCCATCAGAGCGCCTTGGCTGCGGCGAGCACCTCCTCGGCGTGTCCCTTGACCTTCACCTTGTTCCAGACCCGCGCGATCCGGCCGTCCGCACCGACCAGGTAGGTCGTGCGCTCCATGCCCATGTAGGTGCGGCCGTACATCGACTTTTCGGTCCAGATTCCCAGGGCATCGGAGAGGCCGCCTTCCTCGGCATCGGAGGCGAGCGGCGCGGCGAGGCCGTGCTTCTCGATGAACTTCGCGTGCTTCTTGGGCGGGTCCTTGCTTACGCCCAGCAGCGCCACGCCGGCGGCGTCGAATTCGCCGGCCAACGCGGAGAAATCCTTGTTCTCGGTGGTGCAGCCGGGCGTATCGTCCTTCGGGTAGAAGAACAGCACCAGCTTGCGGCCCGCGAAATCGGACGTCCGCACCGTGCCGCCATCGGGCGTGGTCAGGGTCATATCGGGCAGGGCATCGCCCGGGCCGGGTCTCTCGCTCATTCCTCGATCTCCAGTTCTTCTTCGAACACCTGCTGCCACGCGGCGGCGATGCGCTGCCGCGCCTGCCGCACCGCGTCAAGCAGCGCGTTCCAGTCACCGCCACCACGTTCCGGACAGCAAGCATTGGCGACGATACAGCGGCTCGCCTCGGGCGGGAACATGCCATCGGGGGCAACCAGCCGCACCACGATCAGCAGGCGCACCAGCAGATCGTAGGCCGCGCGCAGATCGGGCGGCAGCAGGCCGGCGGCGGAAAGCGCCTCGGTCGCGCGGCCCAGATCCGGGTCCAGCCCCGTGTGCTCGCGCAGCTGCAGGTAGTGGACGATGAACTCCAGATCGACCAGCCCGCCGCGCGCCAGCTTGACGTCGAGCGGCCCCTTGGGCGGCTTGTGCTTCGCCATCTCGCCGCGCATATGCAGCACGTCCTCGCGCAGCTTCGCGGCATCGCGCGGGGCGTGCAGCACCGTGTCGATGATCGCGTGCAGTTCCGCCCGGTCGTCTGCGGTGCCGAACAGCGGGCGGGCGCGGCACAGCGCCATGTGCTCCCAGGTCCAGGCGTCTTCGCGCTGGTAGCGCTCGAAGCTGTCGAGGCTGACCGCGATCGGCCCCTGCGCGCCCGAGGGCCGCAGCCGCGTATCGACTTCGTAGAGCGCGCCCGCCGCCGTCGGCACGGAGAGCGCGGCGATGACCCGCTGCGCCAGCCGGTTGTAGTACAACGTGCCGCCCAGCGGCCGCCGTCCGTCGCTTTCGCGCATGTGATCGCCGCTGAACAGGAACACCAGGTCCAGATCCGAGGCGTGCGTCAGCGCGGCGCCGCCGAGCCGGCCAAGGCCGAGGATCACCAGCCGGCTGTCCGGAACCACGCCGTGATTCGTCGTGAATTCGCTGACGGCGGCCGCGCCCAGCACTTCGATCGCGGCTTCGGCCACGCGCGAAAGCGCGGCGGCCACCTCCAGCGGATCGTGCTGCCCCTCGATCAGTTGCACGCCCAGCGCGAAGCGCAGCTCGCTGACCTTCACGCGCACCGCGTCGAGCAGGCGCTGGTAATCGTCGCCCGCCTCGCCGCGCGCCAGCTCGGCCATGATCTCCTCCACGCTGCCGGGCAGGTCGAAGGCGGAGCGGTCGATCAGCGTATCGAGCAGGTCACTGCGCCGCGCGAGTTCGTCGGCCAGCGTCGGCGCATGGGCCAGGATGCGCATGACCACCGCCAGCAGCCCGGGGCGCGCTTCGAGCAGGCGGAACACGTTGATCGCCGATGGCAGGCCGCCCAGCAACTGTTCCCAGCGCAGCAGCGCGCGTTCCGGATCGGGCGCTTCGGCCAGCGCGCGCAGCAGCTGCGGGCGCAGCCGGGCATAGGCGTTGCGCGCTTCGGCGCCGCGCAGGGCGCGGAACTGGCCGCCTTCCCAGCCTTCGATGCGGGTGGCCAGCGCTTCGGCATCGGCAAAGCCCAGTTGTTCCAGCTCGCCCACCAGCGGCCGGGCTTCGACCGCGACCGCGCCGGTCGGGGCATAGATGCGGATGAGCGCGTCGAACCGGGTGCCGACCGCTTCCGAAATCGCGGCCAGTTCATCGACCAGTGCCTTGCCGTCCGGCAGTCCGTCGAGGCGGGCCACGCTGTCGAGCGCGGCGGCATCGGTCGGCAGGCTGTGGGTCTGCTGGTCGGCCACCATCTGCAGGCGATGCTCCAGCACGCGCAGGCGGTCATAGCTGTCGCCGAGCACGCGGGCATCGCTGGCATCGATGATGCCGGCCTGCGCCAGCGCATCGAGCGAGGCGCGGGTGCCGCGCAGGCGCAAGGACGGATTGCGCCCTCCATGGATCAACTGGTGCGTCTGGGCGAAGAATTCCACCTCGCGAATGCCCCCGCGCCCGCGCTTCAGGTCATAACCGGGGCCGATCGCCTGCCCGCCGGCGTAGTGATCGCGGATGCGGGTGGTCAGGCGGCCGATCTCGGCGATCGCGCCGAAATCGAGGCTGCGGCGCCAAACGAAGGGGCGGATCGTGTCGAGGAAGGCCTGCCCCGCGGTCACGTCGCCGGCGGCGGCGCGCGCGCGGATGAAGGCGGCGCGTTCCCACGCCAGCGCGCTCGATTCGTAATGCGTGATCGCGGCTTCGAAGGGCAGGGCGAGCGGGCTGACTTCCGACGCCGGGCGCAGGCGCAAGTCGATCCGGAACACATAGCCATCGGCGTTCACGGTGGAGAGGATTTCGACGATCGCCCGCGCCACGCGTTGCGCGGCTTCGCCCGGCTCGTCGCGATCGCGGCGGGGCAGGGTGAGCGGATCGTAGAGCAGGATGGGATCGATGTCGGACGAATAGTTGAGTTCGCCCGCGCCGTGCTTGCCCAGCGCGATCGCGGAAAAGCCGCGCGGCTCGGCATCGGGCGCACGGCGCCGGATCGCGGCCGCGATGGCGGTGTCCAGCGCGCGGTCGGCAAACGAGGAAAGCTCGCCCACCACCCGCTCCAGCGGCAGGGCGCCGGCAAGATCGCCGATCGCCAGCGCCAGCGCCAGCGCTAGCCGCTCGCGCCGAAGCGCGACCGCGGTATCGTCGATGCCCTCGCCCATGGCCGTGGCGGCGGCTATGGCATCCTCGATCCGGCCGGCGGCGAGCAGGGCTTCGATGTCCGGCAAGCGGTCCAGCGCGCGGCACAGGAACGGGGCATGATCGCGTGCGCGCCCGATCGCATCTTGCCAGTCCGTCATCGTCTCTGCGCCCCCTCGTCGCGGTGTCTCCCCGCGATGCCCCGTGATGGCGACGCGATCAAGCGAGCGCGTGCCTTGCGCGCCTTTCCGCGCTCTGCCAAGGTCCGCGCATTACGCGCCGGAGGGGCTCTGGCGCAGGATCGATTTTCGAAAGGTTGCTCAATGACATATCGCAAGGTTCGCGGTTCGTCCGCGCGATTTGCGGCGCGCTTCGCCGGCTGTGTGATGGCCTCCGTTCTGGTTGCTTCCGCCGCGATGGCCGCCCCCGCGCCCAAGGTGCCGCCGGTCGACCAGACGCTGATGCGCGACATGGTGAAGACGCTGGCGTCCGACGCGCTGGAAGGGCGCGGCCCCAGCACCGCCGTCGAGCCCAAGGTGCTCGATGCGATCATCGCGCGCTTCAAGCAGGCGGGCCTGCAACCCGGCAACAAGGGCGGCTGGCTGCAGGACGTGCCCACGGTGGAAGTCACCGCAAGCAACGTCAGCCCGCTGGTGGTGACGGGGGCCGCGCAACCGCTGACGTTCACGCGCGGCAAGGATTTCGTCGCCGGCAGCTACCGCATCACCCCGAAGACCGACGTGCGCGACAGCGAACTGGTGTTCGTGGGCTATGGCGTCAACGCGCCGGAGCTGGGCTGGAACGATTATGCCGGCGTTGACGTGAAGGGGAAGACGGTGGTCATCCTCGTCAACGATCCCGACTATGAAACCGCGACCGAGGACGGGCCGTTCAAGGGGCGCCGGATGACCTATTATGGCCGCTGGACCTACAAGTTCGAGGAAGCGGCCCGGCAGGGTGCGAAAGCGGCGCTGATCGTCCACGATACCTTCCCCGCCGCCTATGGCTGGAACGTGGTGGAATCGAGCTGGGCCGGCGCGCAGTATTTCGTCCAGACGCCGAACGACGGCATGGACCAGACCGAAGCCAACGGCTGGGTGCAGAAGCCGGTGGCCGAAGCGATCTTCGCGGCGGCCGGCCAGAACCTTGCGCAGCTCACCGCCGCCGCCAAGCAGAAGGGCTTCAAGGCGGTTCCGCTGGGGCTCATGGTCAGTTTCTCGTTCGACAACGCGATCCGCCGGTCGGTTTCGCACAACGTGATCGGCATCCTGCCCGGCAAGACGCGCCCGGATGAATACGTCCTCTATACCGCGCACTGGGATCACCTTGGCCATTGCCAGGCCGATGCCAAGGGGGACGACATCTGCAACGGCGCGGTCGACAACGCCACTGGCGTGGCTGCCCTGGCGGCGCTCGCCAAGATGAACCGGGCGGCGGGGCCGGCGCAGCGCAGCGAAGTGTTCCTGGCGGTGACGCTGGAGGAATCCGGCCTGCTTGGATCGGAATACTACGCGCGCAACCCGATCTATCCGCTGGCGAAGACGGTGGGCGGCGTGAACATGGATGCGCTGTCCCCCTATGGCCCGACGCGCGACGTGCAGGTAACGGGTGGCGACAAGTCCGAACTGACCGCGATCCTCCAGCGCGTGGAACGCGAGATGGGTCTGGTCGAAACGCCAGAGGATCACGCCGAGCGCGGCCACTATTACCGTTCGGACCACTTCAGCATGGCCAAGCGCGGCGTGCCGATGTTCGCGGTGGGCCGGGGCACCGACCTTGTCGTCGGCGGCAAGGCCGCGGGCGATGCCGCGTCGGAGGACTACACCAACAACCGTTATCACCAGCCCAGCGACGAATATTCGGATAGCTGGGACTTTTCCGGCATGGCGCAGGAAGTGGAACTCTACTACCGCCTCGGCCGCGCGCTGGCCGACAGCACGGTCTGGCCGAACTGGCATCCGGGCGATGAATTCCGGGCCATTCGGGATCGGAGCCTGGCCGAAGCGGGCGTGAAGACGAAGTAACGGGACAAGACGGACGATGAGCGGGAATGAAATGCGGATGCCGCCGGAATGGCATCCGCAGGACTGGCTGTGGATCGGCTTTCCGCATCTGGCGGAAGAATGGTCCGGCGTGATCGATACGGCGCAGGCGCAGATCGCCGCCTTCGCCAGCGCGGTTGCGGAAAGCGGCCAGGAAGTGCGCCTCATCGTCCGCGACGAAGCCAACGCCGCGCGCGCGCGGCAGCTTGTCAGCGGCTCTGTGCGGCTGGAACAGCGCGTCTATGGCGATGTCTGGCTGCGCGATACCGGGCCGCTGGTGGTGCGCGATGCGGCGGGGAACCGCCGGGCGCGGCTGTTCGGCTTCAACGGCTGGGGCGGCAAGTACCTGATGGACGGAGACACGCTGATCGGCGCGGACCTGGCCGACAGCGCGGGGCTGGCCGCCGATCGTTGCGACTGGATTCTCGAAGGCGGTGCGCTGGATGGGGACGGCACCGGGCTGGTCGCCACCACGGGGCAATGCCTGCTCAATCCCAATCGCAATCCGCATCTCTCGCAGGCCGATCTCGAAGTGCGGCTGGCGCGCGATCTCGGGTTCGACAGGGTGCTGTGGCTGGGCGATGGCCTGATCAACGATCATACCGACGGGCACGTCGACAATCTCGGCCGGTTCGTCGCGCCCAACCGCATTGCCCTGCCGTGCGCGACCGGGGCGGACGATCCCAATGCCGCGATCTATGCCGATGCTGCGGCGCGTGCGCGGGCGATGGGCGTGGAGGTGGCCGAAGTGCCGTCTCCCGGCCGGATCGAATGGGACGGCATGGTCCAGCCGGCAAGCTACATGAACTTCGTCGTCACGACGAAGCTGGTGGTCGTTCCGGTCTTCGGTTCGCCCCATGACGACGAAGGCGTGGCCGCCATCTCGGCGCTGTTTCCGGGGCGCGACACCGTGGGGCTGATGGCCGACGCGGTGCTGGCGGGTGGCGGCGGCTTCCACTGCTCCAGCCAGCAGATGCCGTCCGCCTGAAGCGTTCTCCTACCCTTCGCCCTGGTGCTGGCGGTTCAGCGCCCGCCATGCGATGAACAGCGCGGCGAAGGCAATCGGAACCACGGCCAGCACCCCCACCAGCCCGACCTTGAGGCTGCCGAAATCGGTCGACAGGCGGCCGGCGGCGTAGGGGCCGAGCGCCAGCCCCAGCATCGTCGCGCCGAGCAGGAACGCCGCCGTCGCCGTGGCGCGTACCTGTGGCGGCACGATGTTGACGATCGTCCCCGAAGCCCCGCCCAGCGCGGCGCTCAAGAGGAACCAGGTCGGGAAGACCATGGCATAGAACACCGCCTTGCTGCCGGTGGTCAGCATCACGGCATAGGGCAGCAGACCGGCCGCCAGCCCGCCGATGACCACCAGCACGCGCCGCGCGTTGTCATGGCCCCGGCTCAGGCGGTCCGCCATCGCGCCACCGGCGATCACCCCCGCCGCGCCGCCTGCCGCCGCCAGCCCGCCGACCATGATCGCCACTTCGTCGGTGCTGGCGTGGAAGGTGCGGATCGCATAAAGCGGCCCGAACGCCGAATTGGCGTAGGATACGAAGCTGATCAGGCCGTACCCGATGGTCACGCCCAGCACCGAAGGCGATTTCCAGATCGCGGCGAAAGCGGCCGGGTCCTGCACGCGCAGGCTCGCCGCCCACGAGAAGATGGCATAGCTGCCCACGCCCAGCGCGATCCACTGCACCGGATCGCCCAGCACCGCGGTGATGCCGGCCGCCAGCGCCGCGATGATCGCCGCGGCCGCGATATTGGCCGTCAGCGCCCCGCCGCCCCGCCGCGCGGCGGCGATCAGGGTGAAGGGCGGCACGATCGTGCCAAGGTCTGCCAGGAACGCCTTGAAGGGCGAGCCTTCCGGGGGGGCATGGCGGTGCGCCGGCGGATCGTAGCGGCCACGCGCCGGCTCGCGCAGGCTGTTGACCCATCCCGCCAGCAGCAGGCCCGGCAGGCCCACGGCCAGGAACGCGACCTGCCATCCCGCCAGCCCGAACGGATGTGCGCCCGGCGCGAAGCCGCTGTTCCAGGCATTGGCGATGGAACTGCCGATGAACAGCGAAACGCCGCCACCCAGGTAGATGCCCGCGGAATAGATCGCGATCGCGGTGGCGCGGCGCCGCGGCGGGAAGTAGTCAGACAGCAGCGAATAGGCCGACGGGCCGGCCGAGGCTTCGCCCACGCCCACGCCGATCCGGGCAAGCCCCAGTTGCGTGAAATTGCGGGAAAGTCCGGAGAGCGCGGTCATCGCCGACCACACCGCCAGGCCAATCGCCAGCAGCCGGGTGCGCGTCCAGCGGTCCGCCAGCTTGCCCAGCGGAATGCCGAACAGCGCATAGAACACGCCGAACGCGGTGCCATAGAGGAAGCCGAATTCGCTGTCGGAAATGCCCAGATCGCGCTTCAGGTCCACCGCAAGGATGGTCAGCAACTGGCGATCGATGAAGTTGAGTATGTAAACGATGACCAGTACGCTCAGCGCGTACCAGCTATAGGGTTCGATCCGGGGGGCTTTTTCGCCTCTCGCCGGGGTTTCAGGATCCTCCATACCGCGTGCCGTCCTCCAGTCCCGCTTCGGCAAATCCAGCCTGCCGCAAGCGACAGCTGTCGCACAGGCCGCAGGCGGTTCCATCGGGCAGGGGATCGTAGCAGGACCAGCTTTCGCTCGTATCCAGCCCGAGCCGCACGGCTTCACGCGCGATCCCCGCCTTGGTCAGGTACTGGAGCGGCGCGTGGACGCGCACGGTGCCCCCTTCCGATCCGAACTTGGTGGCGATGCGCGCCAATCCTTCGAACCCCGCCACGAATTCCGGGCGGCAATCCGGATAGCCGGAATAATCGAGCGCGTTGACGCCGATGAACAGATCCTTCGATCCCGCCGCTTCCGCCCAGGCGAGCGCGAGGGAGAGAAAAACGAGGTTGCGTGCGGGCACGTAAGTGACCGGAATGTCCGGCCCCACGCCGTCCTTGGGCACGTCGATGGCGTCGGTCAGCGCCGAGCCGCCGAACTGGCGCAGATCGAGCGGCAGCACGACGTGGCGGTCCACCCGGAGCCTGGCAGCGATCTTGCGCGCGGCGTCCAGTTCAATGCGGTGGCGCTGGTTGTAGTCGATCGTCAATGCCAGCACGCGGAAGCCCTGTTCCAGCGCCAGCCCCGCGCAGACCATTGAATCCAGCCCGCCGGACAGCAGCACCACGGCCAGGGGAGCCGCGTCGGTATTCTTCACTTGTACGTCAACGTGTTCGACCATCCCCTTGGGCTAGCGGGGCATCGCCGCGCTGGCAATGGCAAGGACGCACGGGATCGGGATGCGGGATAGCGTCAGCGTGGCGTGCAGCTGCCCACGCGGCGCGCTTCGGCCGAGTAGTCGAAAGGCAGCCCTTGCGCGATGCCCTGCGTTTCGATCTGGGCCAGCCGGGCGTTCTCCATGCGGATGCGCGTGCGGCCATAGCCGTTGCCGGGGCAGGTGTATTGAATGGTGACGGCACTGGGCGTGTCCTCGACCACCACGCTGCGGCAGGCGGCGCCGGCGTGGCGCAGCTGGACCAGATCGCGCCCGTTGTCGATGCACAGCGAGCTGCGCGCCATCGTGGTATCGCGCACGCGGACATCCCATTGGCCGGCTTCGAAGCGATCGAGCATCATCAGGCCCGAACGCTGCGCGAGCAGCGACGGCGCGGCGAAAGCCAGCGTCGCGATTCCCGCAAGGACCGCACCGCGCCCCAGGCGCGCAATGATTCGCTCGTTCCAGATCATGGCCATTAACAATGACATCCCCACGTCCGTTGTCAGTGCGGGATTTCACAATATTTCATGACAAAAATAGGGCGGACCGGACCAGATTCAATGGCCGATGTGGGCGCGGCATGATCTCAATCCAGATCGATTGCGAAATCGCGCGAACAGAACGCGCAATCGACCACGATCACGCCATCTTCGTTGCGCATTTCGGCGCGCTCACTTTCGGGGAAGCGCGACAGTATCGATCGGTAGTGCTCGACGGTGCAGCGACAGCCGCGTTCCAGCGCCGTTCCGCGTTCGACGCGCACTTCCCGCTCCTCGTGAAACAGGCGCCACGCGATGCTTTCCATGCTCAACGCGGGATCGAGCAGCTCTTCGGCCTTCACGCTGCCGCCCATGGTTGCGATATGCTCCCATTGCGGATGGTCCAGCCGCGCGTGCAGCCGCTCGCGGCCTTCCTCGCCTTCGGGCAGATGCTGCAGCAGCAGGCCGCCGCCGACGCAGCCCGAGGCATCGTGGCGCACGGCGGACCGGATCAGCGTGGGCACCTGCTCCGACTGGAGGAAATAGGCTTCGCAGGCTTCGGCCAGGCACGAACCTTCCAGCGGCACGATGCCCTGATAGCGCTGATCGGTGGAGGGAAGGTCAAAGGTCACCGCCAGATAGCCATCGCCGAACAGGGCGTGCAGCGTGGGGGCCGGCCCCAGCTCGTCGAGCCGGGCCTTGTCGAACCGCGCATAGCCGCGCAGTTCGCCACCCCGGTAGTCGCAGACCAGCAGGTCGATCACGCCCTCCCGCGTCTGCGCCTGCATGGTCAGCTGGCCTTGCTCGTCCTTGAGCAGCGAGCCAAGCAGGGCGGTCAGCACCAGCGCTTCGGCCAGCAGATGCTTTACCGATGCGGGATAGGCGTGCGCCGAAAGGATGCGATCCAGCACCGGGCCAAGCCGCACGACCCGGCCGCGCGCGTCGCGATCGGGCACGGTGAACAGCAGCGTCCGGTCGAAGCCGGTTTCGCCATCGTGAATGTCAGGAGCGCTCATCAGCCGTGTTCACCGTTGCCTTCAGATCTGGCCGAAAACCCAGCGCAGCACCGATTTCTGGGCATGGATGCGGTTTTCCGCCTCATCCCATACCACCGATCGCGCGCCGTCGATCACCGAATCGGTAACCTCTTCGCCGCGGTGCGCGGGCAGGCAGTGCAGGAACAGCGCGTCCGCTTTCGCCTGCGCCATCAGCGCATCGTTGACCTGGTAGGGCGCCATGGCCTGCAGCTTGGCTTCGGCGTGCTCCTGCCCCATCGAAATCCAGGTGTCGGTCACCACCACATCCGCACCGCGCGCGGCTTCGGCCGCGTCGCGGTGAAGCGAGACGCGCGCGCCACCGGCCTGCGCGCGGGCTATGAACCCGGCATCGGATTCATAGCCTGCGGGCACGCCGATGCGGACGTTGAACTTCATCAGCCCCGCCGCTTCGACGATCGAGTTGAGCACGTTGTTGCCATCGCCCAGCCAGGCGACTTCCAGGCCCGGCAGGGCCTTGCCATGCTCGATCACGGTCAGCAGGTCGGCCATGATCTGGCAGGGGTGGGACAGGTCGGTCAGCCCGTTGATCACCGGCACGGTGGCATGGTGGGCCAGTTCCTCGACCTTGGCGTGATCGTCGGTGCGCAGCATGATCGCGTCGGCCATGCGGCTCAGCACGCGCGCCGTATCGGCGATCGTCTCGCCCCGGCCAAGCTGGGTGGTGCCGGCGTCGAGAACCAGCGCGCTGCCGCCAAGCTGACGCATCGCCACGTCGAACGAAACACGCGTGCGGGTGGAGTTCTTCTCGAACACCATGGCAAGGACATGCCCGGCGAGCGGGGCGTCGCCATCGGCACGCCCCTTGGCGAAGCCTTTGCGCGCTGCCTTCCGGTCGATAGCGTCGTTGAGCATCGCGGCGAGGGCATCGCCGCCCGCGTCGGTCAGGTTCAGGAAATGCCGGGTCATGATGGCGTGGCCTCGACCTTGTAGCTCGCGGCGCCGGCCGAGAGCTTGTCCATGAATTCATCGATGTGCGAATCGTCGATCACCAGCGGTGGCAGCACGCGCAGGGTGTTGTCGCCGGCCGAAACCGTCAGCAGTTGGTGGTTGTCACGCAGATGCGCCACGAACGCGCGCGGCTCGATCTTCATCTTGACGCCCAGCATCAGCCCGCGTCCGCGCACCAGTTCGAACAGATCCGGGTAGTTGCCGATGAACTGTTCCAGGCGGCCGCGCAGGCGTTCGCCGGTGGCGCGCACATTGGACAGGAATTCGGGGGTGGCGACGATGTCCAGCACCGCTTCGCCGGCGGCCATGGCCAGCGGATTGCCGCCATAGGTGCTGCCGTGCGTGCCGAAGACCATGCCGCGCGCGGCCTTTTCGGTGGCGAGGCAGGCGCCCATCGGGAATCCGCCACCGATGCCCTTGGCCGTCGCCATGATATCCGGTAGCACGCCATACTGTTCATAGGCATAAAGCGTGCCGGTGCGCGCCACGCCGCACTGCACCTCGTCGAACACCAGCATCAGGTCGTGTTCGTCGGACAGGTCGCGCAGGCCCTTGATGAACGCGTCGGAGCCATCGCGGATGCCGCCTTCGCCCTGGATCGGTTCGACCAGGAAGCCGGCCGTGTTGGGGCCGATCGCGGCTTTCGCGCCTTCCAGATCGTCGAACTCGACGTACTTGAAGCCGGGCAGCAGGGGCAGGAAGCCCTTGTGCATCTTGTCCTGATTCGACGCGCTGATCGTGGCCATCGTGCGGCCGTGGAATGCGTTCTTGAACGTGATCAGCTCGAACTTGTGATCGTCGCCGGCATGCTGGTGATAGGCACGCGCGGTCTTGATCGCGCATTCCACCGCCTCGGCGCCCGAATTGGTGAAGAACACAGTATCGGCGAACGTCAGATCGACCAGCCGCTGCGCAAGATGCTCGCCCTGCGGGCTGCCATAGAGGTTCGACACGTGCATCAGCGTCGCCGCCTGCTGCTGAATCGCGCCGATCAGGTGCGCGTTCGAATGGCCGAGCAGGTTGACGGCGATGCCGCTGGCGAAATCGAGATAACGGGTGCCGTTCTCGTCAATGAGATGGCAGTGCTCCCCTCGCACAGGTCGCACGCCGCACCGGGGATAGACGGGCATGAGCGGTGTGATCGACATGGGCAGCTCCTGTTTCATTCACGCAAATCGGAAGACGGGAATCGCAAACGACAAATGGCGGCCGACTGGCCGCCATTTGCGCGCGTTTATTGTGTTGCAGGCCCCCGGTCAAATGCCGGGGGCGGTGCGGACCGGATCAATCCTGACGCGGCACCAGGTTGACCGCCGAGTACTTGCCTCGTCGATCGACCTCGAGATCGAATTCCAGCTTGTCGCCTTCATTCAGCTCGCGCATGCCCGAACGCTCCACAGCGCTGATGTGCACGAACGCGTCCGGCTGGCCGTCATCACGCGTGATGAAGCCGAAGCCCTTCATCGCGTTGAAGAACTTGACCGT
>NZ_DDFB01000019.1:0-4730 GCF_002336885.1 Novosphingobium sp. UBA1939
GCGCGCGTGTCCTCGATCCCCGGCCGCACCGTGATGGGCATCGAACTGCCCAACGCCGTGCGCGACATGGTCTCGTTCCGCGAGATCGTGGCCTGCGACAAGTTCGTCGATGCCAAGGCGCTGTTGCCGATCATCCTGGGCAAGGACATCGCGGGGGAACCGGTGGTGGCCGATCTGGCCACCATGCCGCACCTGCTGGTCGCCGGCNNCACCGGCTCGGGCAAGTCGGTCGGCCTCAACTGCATCCTGCTCTCGCTGCTCTACCGGCTCACGCCGCAGCAGTGCCGCCTGATCCTCGTCGATCCCAAGGTGCTCGAACTCAAGAGCTACGACGACATTCCGCACCTGCTCTCGCCCGTGGTGACCGAGCCGGCCAAGGCCGTTCGCGCGCTGAAATGGGCGGTGGAGGAAATGGAGCGGCGCTACCGCATGATGTCCTCGGTGGGCGTGCGCAACCTGACCGGCTTCAACGAGAAGGTCCGCACCGCCGAAGCCAAGGGCAAGCCGCTGGGCCGGCGAATCCAGGTGGGCTTCGATCCCGATACCGGCGAGGAACTGTTCGAGGAACAGCAGCTCGACTACAAGACGCTGCCGCAGATCGTGGTCATCGTCGACGAGCTGGCCGACCTGATGGTCACCGTCGGCAAGGAAATCGAAGTGCTGATCCAGCGGCTTTCGCAGAAGAGCCGCGCGGCGGGCATCCACCTGATCATGGCGACGCAGCGCCCGTCGGTGGACGTCATCACCGGCGTCATCAAGGCCAACCTGCCCACGCGCATCAGCTTCGCCGTCACCAGCCGCATCGACAGCCGCACCATCCTGGGCGAACAGGGAGCCGAACAGCTGCTGGGCAAGGGCGACATGCTCTACAAGCCCAACACCGACCCGATCAAACGCGTCCACGGTCCGTTCGTCTCGGACGAGGAAGTGGAACGCGTGGCCGATCACTGGCGCGCGCAGGGATCGCCCGAATACGTCGATTCGGTCACCGAGGAACCGGAAGACGGCGGCTTCGGCTTCGACGACATCGATGCCGCGTCCGACAATCCGGAAGACCGCAAGTACCGGCAGGTCTGCCAGCTGGTGTTCGAAAGCCAGAAGGCTTCGGCCAGCTGGATCCAGCGCCAGATGGGCGTGGGCTACAACACCGCTTCGAAATGGATCGAGCGGATGGAAGCCGATGGGCTGGTCGGCCCGGCCAACCATGTCGGCCGGCGCGAGATCTACCGCGATCGCGACGGCAACCCGCTTTAGGATTGCCCTCGAGCCTCCGCACTTAAGCGAGTCTTAAAGGTTTCCGCGTATTAACCCCTACCAGTGCGGCGAAGTCCGTTGGTCGTTGGGGGGCGGTCGCAAAGGATAACGCACGTCGTCGAAAGGCGAGTGGTTGTCATGGAAGCTTTGACCCAGTGCTGGTTCACCCGCGTTCACCAACCCGAACGCAAGCGCCATCGCGAAGCCGATGGTTCGGTCAGCAGCCTGTGCCGGCATTGCCATCGGCCGATCACCAGCTGGAACCGCCTGAACTGGTTCTTGGCCGGAGGCTTCAACGTCACGCGGCTGGCGGAAAGCGCGGCGCGCTTCATCACCGTGCTGGATCGCGAGGACGACTATATCGTCGCCCGCTATCCGGTGGAGCATCTGCCCGATGAAGCGGCCGTCGATGCGTTCAAGCTGCAGTTGCGCGAAGAACACGGGATGAACGAGCCGGGCAGCTCGCTGGTGCTGGTCGACAGCGGCCGCAAGAAGCGGGGCCGCAAGGCCTCGCCGCCGGCCGATGTCAGCGGTGCGGAACCGGATAGCCCGCAAAGCGCTTGATCTGCCGCAGCGAGAAGCTGGACCGCATCGCGGAAACGCCGGGCAGCCGGGCCAGGCAATCGCGATGGATGCGGTCGTACTGGGCCAGATCGGCGGCGGCGACGCGCAGCAGGTAATCGGCCGATCCTGACATCAGGTGGCATTCCAGAATGTCGTCGAAATCGCCCACCGCCCGTTCGAAGCGGTCCATCGCCTCGCGGCTCTGGCTGGTCAGCGTGATCTCGACGAAGACGAGCATGGTCAGTCCCAGCCGGGCCGGATCGATGCGCGCGCTGTAGCCGGCGATGATCCCCTGCGCCTGCAGCGCGTGAATGCGCCTATGACAGGCGGAAGGCGAAAGCGCGGTCACCTCCGCAAGCTCCGCGATGGATCGCGACGAATCGCGCTGCAGCGCTTCAATCAGGGCGACGTCCGCTCGATCCATGCGAAAATTTCCCGCGCAAGGGCTATGAATCAGGAAATATCATTATCGCGAATGGTTCGGAAGATACATTCTGGTGAAACTTTCTACGTATTCCGGCGTAATCTTTGCAGGACTTTCGACCCTGCGGGAGAACTCCGATGCGCGTAGGCACCGTCCGCGAAATCAAGAATCATGAATACCGTGTCGGCCTGACGCCCGAGAGCGTGCGCGAACTTGCCGCCCATGGCCATGAGGTGTGGGTGGAACAGGGCGCGGGCCTGGGCATCGGCGCCACCGACCGCGATTACGAGGCGGCCGGCGCGGTGATCCAGCCCGATGCCCGCGCGGTGTTCGACGGCTGCGAAATGATCGTGAAGGTCAAGGAACCGCAGGCGATCGAACGCGCGATGCTCCGCGAAGGGCAGATTCTCTACACCTACCTGCACCTTGCCCCCGATCCCGAACAGACCGCCGATCTCGTGCGCTCGGGCGTGACCGCGATCGCCTATGAGACGGTGACCGGCGCGGGCAACACGCTGCCGCTGCTCAAGCCGATGAGCCAGGTGGCCGGGCGCATGTCGATCCAGGCCGGCGCCACCGCGCTGGAAAAAGCGCACGGCGGGCGCGGTGTGCTGCTGGGCGGCGTGCCGGGGGTGATGCCGGGCAAGGTCGCGGTGATCGGCGGCGGCGTGGTCGGCTTCAACGCGGCGCAGATGGCGGTGGGGCTGGGCGCGGACGTGACCATTCTCGATCGCGATCCCGAAGCGCTCGAACGGCTGGGCATCCATTTCGAAAGCCGGGCCAAGACCCGCTTTTCCAACACGGCCAACCTTGCCGAGAGCGTGGCCGAGGCCGACCTCGTGATCGGCGCGGTGCTGATCCCCGGCGCGGCTGCGCCCAAGCTGGTGACGCGCGCCATGCTCGGCACGATGAAGCCCGGCGCGGTGCTGGTGGACGTGGCGATCGACCAGGGCGGTTGCTTCGAGACCAGCCATGCCACGACCCATGCCGAGCCGACCTATCTGGTCGACGGCATCGTCCACTATTGCGTGGCCAACATGCCCGGCGCGGTGGCGCGGACCAGCACCTATGCGCTGAACAACGTTACGCTGCCCCATGCGCTGCGCATCGCCGATCTGGGCTGGCGCGCGGCGCTGCGCGCCGATCCCCACCTTGCCGCCGGGCTGAACGTCCATGCCGGCAAGGTCACGTTCGAGGCTGTGGCGCGCGAACTGGGTTACGAATTCGTGTCTTCCGCCGAAATTCTTCACTGAGTTAACGCCCTTATAACGTCATGGGCTTAGGCTTCGGGGATGGTCCCGGGCCGCAAGATCCTTGTGCTGCTGGCAGCGTTGCTGGGCTGGCTTGTGCCGGCCGTGGCACTTGCCGCGCCGGTCGAGGGCGCGCGGCTGTGCCATGCCGCCGCCGCGATCGGCGAAAGCTATGACGCCGTGGCGGCGCGCGCCGCCCGCTGGTCGTGCAATCCGGGCGGCTGGGACATCGCCGCCGATTCCACCTTCCTGCGCTTCACCTTGCCCGAGAGCGAGGACGAACTGCCGCGCAGTTTCGTGACCCATGCGGTGCGGTTCGAGAAGATCGCGATCACCGCGATCGATGACGATGGCGCGCGCCGGACGATCGATTACACACTGCCCGAGGCGCACCATCTGGAAGCCGCGCCGCTGATGAGCATGGCGCTGCCCGACGTGACGGCCCGCACGCGCGAGGTGGTCGTGCGGATCGACCGCCCGTGGGTGAAGGCGATCTTCGCCGAAGCCGGGTTGGACAGCGCGCCCGAAGGCACCGGCTGGCCCTTGTGGCGCGTGGCGGCGCTGGGCATCGTCTGCGGGATGCTGGTGGTCCCGTTGCTGCTCAACGTGGCGTTCTACAGCGTGCTGCCGGAACGGTTCGTGGTCTGGCATCTCGTGATGGTGGTGGCCATGCTGGCGCAGACCGCGATCGGCACCGGCTTCATCCACCTGGTCATGACCATCCACGATCCGGCCGAAGCGATCATATCCAACATCTGCTACGCCGCGATGGCGGCGGCGGCGATGATGTTCGCGGCGAATTTCCTGGAGCCGGAATGCCTCGACCCGCGCCTGCGCGCCTTCATGCGGCAGGCGGCGGTGGTGGTGGCTGTGGTGGGGCTGATCACCACCTCGCAGGCGCCGTTCCTCCGTGTGTGGTCCACCACGCTGGTCCACCTTAACATGCTGTTTCCGCTCGGGCTCGTCTCGCTGGCGCTGTACGACGCCTGGCGCAAGGGCAGCCGGATGGTGATCTATCCGCTGCTGGGCTGGACACCGGCGATGGGCGTGGGCCTGCTGCGCATCGTGACCTATGTCCTGCCCGGTTCGGCCACGCCCGATGTATCGGTGCTCTATTCCTTCGCGCTGGCGATCGAGGTGATCGTGACGGCGGTGGGCATCGTCGGCCGCTTCATCCTGCTGCGGCAGGAGCGCGATTCGGCGATGACCCGCGCCGAGGAAATGGAAGGCATCGTCGG